>NZ_VIKA01000142.1 GCF_006704265.1 Elioraea sp. Yellowstone
GCCCTCGGCCGCGGAGCCGACCGCACGCACCGGCACGTCCCGCCCGAGGCGGTGCGCGAGGGCGGCGAGCCGGTCCGGATCGTCGATCGCGACGAAGGCCGGCCCGCGCGCGCGCAGCGCCGACCATGCCGCGAGCGTGATCTCGCCGCCGATCCCGGCGGGGTCCCCCATGGTCAGGGCGAGCGGGCGGGACCTCACGCGCGGAAGTCGATATCGGCGCGCCGGCGCAGGTCGCGCATCATCTGGCGCGACAGCAGATCGACACGTTCGCGCAGGATGGCCTCGGCGATCGCCTCGGGGTTGGGCGCGGCGAGGTTCTCCGTGCGCCGCCCGCACACCACCAGCAGCACGATGCCGTCCGGCGTCGGCAGGGGATCGCTCACGCGTCCCGGCGCGAGGCCGCCCAGCACGCGCTGCATCTCCGGGTTCTGGGTCTCCAGCCGGATCTCGCCCGGCACGTTGAGCTGCGCGGTGCCGGCCGCGCGTACCGCGCGTTCGAACGCCTCGCAGCCGCGCGCGCCCTCCGAGACGCGCCGCGCCGCCTCGAGCTGGCGGATCTGCTGCGGCGTCGGCCGCTGCGGATCGAGCCGCGTGTCGAACGGGAAGAAGGCCTGGCGCAGGTCGAGCAGGGTCGCCATGTCGCGGCCGACCTCGCGCCGGCCGCGCAGGGTGACGATCGAGAACCCGCCGGCGGTGCGGATCGGGATCGAGACTGCGCCCACCGGCATCTGGGTGATCACCGCCTCGACCTCGGGTTCGAGCTGACCGCGCCTGACCCAGCCGAGATCGCCGCCCTGATCGGCCGACTGGGCTTGGCTGAACTGGGCGGCGACCGCCGGGAAGGGCGCGCCGCGGCGCAGCTGCTCGATCAGGTCGGCGGCGGTGCGGGCGGCCTCGTCCTCCTGCGCCGGGTCGTCGACGGCGATGAAGATCTCGCCCACCAGGTACTCGGGCTGGCCGGTCGCCGCCTCGATCGCGCGGATGCGTTCCTGCACCAGTTCGGGATCGACCTGCGCCTGGGTGCCGAGCTCGGCGCGCACCAGCTTGGTCCAGCCGATCGAGGCGCGCAGCTGGCCATAGAGCGCGCGGATGTCGATCCCCTGGCGCGCCAGGCTCGCCCGGAGCCCGCCCGCGCTCATCCCGTTCTGCTGCTCGATGCGCCGGATCGCGGCCGCGACCTCGGCGTCGCTGACCAGGATGCGCCGCCGCTGCACCTCCTGCAGCCGGAGCCGCTCGTCCACCAGCAGCCGCCGCACCTGGGGCGTGATGCGGGCCAGCACCTCGGGGGACATCGGCAGGCCGGCGGCGGCGGCGAACAGGCGGCGGCGCGATTCGATGTCGAAGGTGGTGATCACGTCGCCGTTCACCACGGCGACGATCCCGGCCGACTGGGCGCGCGCGGGCGGGGCCGCGACCGCGGCGAGTGCCAGGAGCAGGATCAGGGCGAGGCACCGGACCATCCACCCCTGCATAGGCCCGACGCGGTCCGGCCGCAACGTCCGCCGGCCGGACCTCACAGGGCCGAGAATCCGACCTCCCCCACGGTCTTGAACACCAGGGTGAAGATCAGGTCGGTGCCCGCGCTCGCGCCCTCGACGCTCGTGAAGCGGCGCAGATAGGTGGCGAGGAAGGCGAAGCACTCGTCCTCGTAGCGCAGGCCGGCATAGGAGGAGACCATCGCCTCCTCCCTGAGGTCGCGGCGGGCGCCGACGAAGCCACTCCAGTTGCCCCACAGCCGGCCGCTGAGCGTGGCCCCGATCTCGCGGCGCGCCTGCGGCTGCAGGGCCGCAGGCGCAGCCGGCGCGGCGAGGTAGGAGACCGTGAGCGACCGCCCGGCGGCGCTGACCGTGGCGGAGAAGTCGGCGAGCCGGGTCGAGAAGTCCTCGCGGTCGAGCCGGGTGCGGTAGGACAGCGTCAGGTGCTCCGACGGGATCACGGTCAGCCGGGCGACGTAGTCCGACCGGCGCCCCTCGAGCCCCGATCCCGCCGGGTAGAGATCGTCGGCGGCGGCGCGGAAGGCTTGGCCGAACAGCCCCTCGACCGTGACGCCGTCGAGGAACCAGGCGCCGCGCAGCCCGGCATTCAGGCGGTAGCCGCCGTCCAGCCGGTCGCGGCCGGGGAAGCGGTTGAAGCCGAACAGGGAGGCGTCGGTGAATTCGAGATCGACGCTGTCCTCGTTCGGGATGCGCCGATCGGCGCCGGTGTTCGGCCCCGCCACCACCTGCACGATCGGCTCGATCAGCTGGCTGCCCCACGCGGCGCCGGTGCGCAGGAGCGGCCAGCGCCAGGTGAGCGCGACCTGCGGATGGGCGCGGCCATAGGCGCCGGTCTCGCCGCCGGGCACGGGGGTCGCGGCGGGATCGCCACCCACCTGGTAGCCGAGCAGATCGACGTTCCCCGCCACGGTCCAGAGATCGCCGATCGGACCACGGAACGGCAATGTCCAGCCGAGACGCGAGGCGATGCGGCGCGTGTCCGTGCCGGCGGCGCGCGTGGTGGCGAAGACGCCGAGATCGCCTTCCCACTGCCCGCCGAACCGGTCCTCGACGCCGAAGAACGCGCCGTAGAGGCGCGGCAGCACGACGGGAATGCGCCTCGCGCTGTCGAGCGAGCCGAGCCCCTGGTAGAGATTGGCATCCGCGCGGGCATAGAAGCTCCGCCCGAACCCCTCGAGGAACGGCGTGGTGACCAGCACGCTCGAGGCGTCGAGCGCGCCGAGGCGATAGCGGCGCAGATAGGTCCGGTCCGAGGCGCGCGCGGCATCCCAGCCGGCGCGCCAGGTCTCGTCGATGCTGAACCGGCCGCGCGAGGTGACGTGGCCGCGCCAGCGGGTCTCGTCCGGATCGTAGGTCACGCTGCCTGACGCGGTCGCGAAGCCGGCATTGAAGCGCCGCCGCCACTCGCCGAACAGCACGCCGCCCTTGCGCGCGCTCAGCATGGGCGCGATCGTCGCGTCCTCCGAGGGCGAGATCACCCAGTAGTAGGGCTGGCGCCAGAACGCGCCGAGAAAGGAGGAGGTGCCGAACTCGGGGAACAGGAAGCCGGATTTCCGTTTCACCGACGGATCGGCATGCCAGAAATACGGGACGTAGAGCACCGGGATTCCCGCGATCTGCATGGTCGCGTCGAAGTACTCGACCACCTTCTCCTGCTCGTCGTGGATGACGCGGTCGGCGCGGATCTGCCACAGCGGCGCGCGCTGCGGATCGTCGCGGCAGGGCTCGCAGGTCGAGTAGACCGCGCGCGCCATCTCGGTCACCCGCCCGCCCGAGCGCACCGCGCCGGCCGCCGCTAGCCGTCCGCCCTCGGCGAGCAGCGCGCGCAGCTCGCGGATCACGCCCTCGCGCATGTCGTCGGTGAGCTCGGCCTCCTCGGCGAAGAACACGCGCCCGTCGGGCTCCATCAGCACGACCTCGCCGCGCGCGGTGGCGCGGCCGGTCGGGCGGTGGAAGGTGATCTCGCGCGCGCGCAGGATGCGCTCGCCCTGCCATGCCTCCACGCCGCCGCGCGCGATCACGAGGTCCCGCGTCTCGTCGTACTCGACCTCGCCGGCGGTGAAGGTGACCGGCTGACGCTCCGCCTCGGTGAGCGCGCGGCGCGTCTGCGGCGCCGCGGTGCCGGCGAGCAGCACCGCGAGCGCCGAGGCGGCGGCGAGCAGCCGGGTTCGCATCTCAGCCGTCCTCGAGATGCAGCAGCATCGCCACCGCGAGCATCAGCCCGACCCCGGCGGGCGTCCAGGCGGCGAGCGCGACCGGCAGGGTGCCGGAGACGCCGAACTCGCCCACGACCTTGGTCAGCACGAAGAGCGCGAAGCCGGCGCCGACACCCGCGCCGATCATCAGCCCCACGCCGCCGCGGCGCGCGGGCCGCATCGAGAAGCCTGCCGCGACCAGCACCATGGTAGCGGCGAGCAGCGGCAGGGCGAGCAGCGCGTTGAAGCGCAGCCGGTGGCGCTGCGCCGAGAACCCCGCCTCCTCCAGCACCTTCATGAACCCGGGCAGCGCCCAGAAGGAGAGCGTGTCGGGCGGCGCGAGCCCGTCCTGCAGCCGCGCGACGGTCAGATCGGTGGGCAGGACCATCGCCCGCTCGCGTGGCCCCATCCCCTCAAGGCCGACCGTGGCGGCGTCCTCGAGCCGCCAGCGGCCGGGCTCCAGCACGGCGCGTTCGGCCTCGATGCGGGCGAGGAAGCGGTCGTCGGTGCCGAGCCGGAACACGCTCACCCGCTCGAGCGTCAGGCGGTCGGGCGTCACCGCGGCGATCCGCTCGCCGTGCAGGATCGCCGCCCCGCCGCGCGCCAGGCCGTCGTCGCGCTGCTTCACCCAGAGCCCGCCGGCGGCGAGCCCGAGCGTGCCGGCGCCGCCGCGCAGCAGCATCGAATCAAGACGCTCCGCTCTCGTATAGAACATCGCCGAGACCGGGCTGACCACGGTGATCGCGACCAGCCCGAGCAGGGCGCCGCCGGCGACCGGCGCGGCGAGGAACTGCCAGGCGGAAAGTCCCGCGGCCCGCGCCACGATCAGCTCCGACGTGCGCGTCAGCCGCCAGAACGCGACCAGCCCGCCGAGCAGCAGCGCGAAGGGCAGGATCTCGATGGTCATGAAGGGCAGCTTCAGCGCGGTGATCTCGACCAGCGCGCCGAACGGCACCTCCGGCCGCCCGGCGGCACGGCGCGTCAGCTCGATCACGTCGAACAGGGCGACGATCGCCATCAGCCCGCCGAGCACGCTGAGCGTCGAGACGAGGAAGACCCGCCCGACATAGACCGCAAGCACGCGCGGCAGCCGCATCGTCGCGGCTCAGCCCGGAGCCGGGTCGGCGGCGGGGACGCGCGGGCGCGGCGGATTGAGAAGCCACACCAGCGCGACCAAGCCGGGCAGCGCCGCCTGTGCCCAGATCAGCGGCACGAGGCCGAGCTCGCGCGTCGCCAGATTGCCGATGCCGACGCCGAGCGCCACCAGACCGCCGCCGAGCCCGACCGCCGTCAGCACCCGGCCGGCCTTGCCGTGGCGGCTGAACTCGCCGTTCAGCAGCACGGCCAGCGTGACCAGGGCGAGCGAGAGCGTGGTCAGCGGCCCGGCGAGGCGCTGATGCGCCTCGACCACGAAGCGCGCCCGGTCGCGCTCGCTGATCCGCTCGGCCGGATCGGGGTGCAGCAGTTCGAGGACGCCGCGCTCGCGCGCATCGCGGTAGCGTACCTCCTCGGGTCCCGCGCCGGAGGCGAGGCTCAGCGTGTTCTCGGCGAAGGACAGGAGGCGCAGCGTGCCGGTGCGGCGATCGACCTCCTGGCGCGTGCCGTTCTCGAGCGTCACGCGCGGCGTGCTGCCCTCGACCGAGAGCCAGCCGCGCTCGGCCAGGATGGTCGCCGGCGCCTCCGCCTCGCGCGCATCGTGCACCATGATGCCGCGGAAGCTGCCGTCGCCATCGCGCGCACGCACATAGACCGTCAGCCCCCCGCCGAGATCGTTGAAGACGCCCTCCTGCAGCAGCACCGCGGCCATGCGGTTGCGGATCTCGAACTGGTACTCGCGGAAGGCGCGGTAGCTCTCCGGGACGATCCAGAGATTCATCGCCCAGCCGATCACGGCGGCGACGCCGGCGAGCACGAGCGCCGGCCGCGCGAGCGCGGCCGGACCCATGCCGGCGGCGCGCATGACCACCAGCTCGCGGTCGTCCTCCATGCGGCTGTAGACCGCCAGGATCACGATGAAGGTCGTCACCGGCAGGATCACGGCAATGAAGTTGGGCAGCATGAAGACCGTGAGCTCGAAGAACACCGCGAGCGAGAGGCCCCGGTTGAGCACGAGTTCGATGAAGCGCAGGGACTGGGTGAGCCAGATCAGCACCGCGAGCCCGCCGGTGACGGCGATCAGGCCGATCGCGAGCTGGCGCAGCACGTAGCCGGAGAGCCGGCTCATGACGCGGGCACGACCTTGCCCGGGTTCATCAGCCCGCGCGGATCGAGTGCGGCCTTGATGCGGCGCATCGTCTCGATCTCGGCGCCGGCGCGCCATTCCGCGAGGGTTCCGGTCTTCAGCCGGCCGATGCCGTGCTCGGCCGAGAAGCTGCCGCCCAGGCGCCGCACCTCCGCGTTCACCGCATCCGCGATCGCCTCCCAGAGCGCCAGGAACGCCTCATCCGCCATGTCCTCGGGCCGGGAGAAGTTGAAGTGGATGTTGCCGTCGCCGACATGGCCGAACGGGCAGGGCCGCACCTCGGGCACGATCCGGCGCACCGCCGCGATGCCGCGCGCGATCAGCTCGGGGATGGCGGAGACCGGCACCGAGACGTCGTTCTTCACCGACGCGCCCTCGCGCTTCTGCGCCTCGGCGTGCTCCTCGCGGATGCGCCACAGCGCCAAGCGCTGCGTCTCGCTCTCGGCGATCGCGGCATCCAGCACCAGCCCCTCCTCCATCGCCCTGCCGAGCACCGCCTCCAGCGCGCCGCGCAGGTCGGCATCGGGCCGGGGCGAGGCGAGTTCGACGAGGGCGTAGTGGTGATGCCGTCGCGCGAGCGGGTCCTTGACGTCGGGGATGTGGCGCAGCACGAGCTCGATGCCGAAGCGCGCCATGTACTCGAAGGCGGCAAGCGAATCGCCGTCGTGGCGCTGGAACCGGTTCAGCAGGCCGACCGCCGCCTCGACCGAGGGAAGCGCGACGAAGGCGGCCTGGATGTCGCGCGGCCGCGGCATCAGCCGGAGCACCGCGCGCGTGACGACGCCGAGCGTGCCCTCGGCGCCGATGAAGAGCTGACGCAGCGCGTAGCCGGTGTTGTCCTTGCGCAGCCTGCGCATCAGGTCGAGCACCGAACCGTCGGCCAGGACCACTTCGAGCCCGAGCACCTGCTCGCGCATGTTGCCGTAGCGCAACGTGGTGTTGCCGCCGGCATTGGTGCCGATCAGCCCGCCGATCTGGGCGCTGCCTTCCGAGGAGAGCGAGAGCGGGAACAGGCAGTCGGCCGCCGCGGCCGCCTGCTGCACGGCGGCGAGCACGGCACCGGCCTCGACGGTCATGGTCATGCCCACCGGATCGACCTCGAGGATGCGGTTCATGCGCGCGACCGACAGCACCACTTCGTCGCCGCGGCCGAGCGGGGTCGAGCCGCCGACCAGCGAGGTGTTGCCGGCCTGCGGCACGATCGCGATCCCGGCCTCGGCGCAGAGCCGCACCGCCTCGGCGCATTCGGCGGTGGTGGCGGGGCGCAGCACGGCCAGCGCCGAGCCGGGGAAGAGGTTGCGCCAGTCGGCGCTGTGCGCGGCGATCGCGGCCTGGTCGGTGAGCAGGCCCTTCGCGCCGAGCACGGCGCGCAGGCGATCGGCGAGGGCGCTCGGCAGGCCGGCGCGGGGCGGGGCGGTGTCGGGCATGGCGGTGCGAGGCTTGCGCCGGCTGGCGCGCCGGGTCAACCGCCGGGCCGCGCGGCGTGATCGGGCCGCGGCGCGGCCGCCCGCGCGAGCCGGTCGTTGATCGCCAGCCCGAGCCCCTCCGGCGGCACCGCCATCGCGGCGATGCGGACGAGCCCGCGCCTGCGGCCTTCCGTGTCGAGGAACCGCAGCCCCGCGAACAGCCGCGCGGCGGCCTCGACGAGGTCGCGGGAGGGAGAGAGGTCGAAGGTCAGCCCGGCACCGGGGGGGGCCGGACCGAAGGCGAGCAGCGCCTCGGTCGGACCTGCCTCGGTGGCGCCCAGCCGGACCGGCAGGACGGGCGCGTAGTGACTCGCCAGCATCCCCGGGGCGCGCGGGGCGTCCGCCGCGCCTTCGGCGAGCAGGACCGGGCCGATCACCGCCTCGATCTCCTCGCGCGTCGCCCCGCCCGGGCGCAGGAGCACGGCGTCGGGTCCGCTGAGATCGAGCACGCTGCTCTCCACCCCGACTGCGCAGGGCCCGCCGTCGAGCACCGCATCGATCCGCCCGTCGAGCTCGGCGAGCACGTGCTCGGCCGCGGTCGGGCTGACGCGGCCGGAGACATTGGCCGAGGGCGCGGCGACGGGGCGTCCGGTCGCGGCCAGCACCGCGCGGGCGAGCGGATGCGCCGGCACGCGCAGCGCCACGGTGTCGAGC
>NZ_VIKA01000143.1 GCF_006704265.1 Elioraea sp. Yellowstone
GAGCGCGGCCGCGGTGACCGGCGCGCGCCAGCCGCGCCGGGCGCGCAGATGCGAGGCGATGCGGGAGAACACGGCGGCCGCACCCTGCCCAAGCGGAGCCGCCGAAGGCAAGGGGGGCGAACGCCACGGGCGCCGCGCCCGCGACCGCCGGGAACCAGCCTAGCCGCTGCTGCCCGGCAGCGGCCGGTAGGGCAGCGGCGCGATGCGCGTGCCCCAGATGCGCAGGTCGCGCCAGACCCCCTCCCGCACATAGGGGTCCTGCTCCCAGAAGGCGCGTGCGGCGGCATCCGTCTCGTGCGCCGTCACCACCACCGAGCCGATCATCTGCCCGCCGGGGACGTCCAGCACCGCGCAGCCGAGCGTCAGCACGCCCTCGGTGGCGGCCGGCCTCATCCGCTCCAGATGCGCCGGCCGCGCCGCCTGCCGTCGCGCGGGCGCGCCCTCGTCGGTGCCGTCCATCGCCAGGATCACCGTGTGCGTGCGGCGGGGCGGCGGCTCCCCGGACGGCCCGGGCAGCCTCCGGTAGGGCAGCGGCGCGATCCGCCCGGGCATGGAGTCGACGCGCGTCCATACCCCCTCGCGGGCGAAGGGCTCCTCGGCGAGATAGGCCTCGAGCGCGGCCGGTTCGTCGCCCGACAGCACCATCAGCGAGCCGGCGACGCGACCGTCGGGTTCGAGCAGCGGCACGCCGAGCGCGAGCCGCCCGTCCGCCGCCATCGCCCCGATCGCCCCCAGATGGCGTTCGCGCGCGGCTGCCCGGCGCGCCGGCGCCTCGGCGTCCGTGCCGTCGAAACCGAGGACGATCCACGCCAATGCCGCGCCCTCCCGCCGGTGTCTCAGTGGCCGGTGTCTCAGTACATGTGCTGCCCGCCGTTGATCGAGAGCGTCGAGCCGGTGATGAAGGAGGCCTCGTCGGCGGTCAGGAAGGCGACGCCGCGGGCGATGTCCTCGACCGTGCCGAGACGGCCGACGGGGATGCGGCCGATGATCTTCTCGAGCACGTCCGGCGGCACGGCGCGCACCATGTCGGTGTCGATATAGCCGGGTGCGACCGCATTGACGGTGATGCCCGACCGTGCGCCCTCCAGCGCCAGCGCCTTGGTGAAGCCGTGGATGCCCGACTTCGCCGCCGCGTAGTTCACCTGGCCGTACTGCCCGGCCTGGCCGTTCACGCTGCCGATATTGACGATGCGGCCGAACTTGCGCGCGGTCATGCCGTCCCAGACCAGCTTGCAGAGGTTGAAGCAGGAGCCGAGATTGGTGTCGATCACGGCGTCCCACATCTCGCGCGTCAGCCGCTTCATGGTGGCATCGCGCGTGATGCCGGCGTTGTTCACCAGGATCTCGATCGGGCCCACCTCGGCCTCGATCCGCGCCACCGCCGCCTTGCAGGCCTCGAAATCCGCGACGTCGAACTTGTAGACCCTGCAGCCCGTCTCCTTGGCGAAGGCCGCCGCCGCCTCCTCGTTGCCGGCATAGGAGGCGACCACCGTGCGCCCCTGCGCGATCAGCGCCTTTGCGATCCCGGCGCCGATGCCGCGGGTGCCGCCGGTGACGAGTGCGACGCGTGCCATGGGTCCTGTTCCCTCCGTATCGTGATCCTCGGCGCGTGACCGCGCTGATCGAGCCTCGCCCGGAGCGAGGGCGGGGGGCAAGGCCCTTCGGCAGCGCGCGGCGTCGGGGCTGGACGCGCGGACGGTCGAGCCCTACACCCCGGGTGCCATGAAGTGCTGGCGAGCCGTGCTGCGCTGCCTCGCCGCGGTGATGTTCCTCACCGCGGCCGGCACGCCCGTTCGGCACGCCCCGCAAGCCGCCGCGGCGGGAAGCGACGCCTTCGTGGTGGAGCTGTGCTCGGCCGACGGCGCCAGCCGGCTGGTCGGGATGTCCGACGACCCGGCCGGCCAGCCGCGGGAACATGAGCACGCATCCGCACCCTGTCTGCTCTGCCACGCGCTGCCGGCACCAGCAGTGCCGCCCGCCCCGGTCGTGCCGAGCCTCGACCGACTGGCGGTCGCGCCCGACCTGACACGCGAGGATTGCGCACCGCGCGCCCCGCCCCCGGGTCGCGCCCGCATCCATCCCCCGACCGCACCGCCTTCCCCCGGCGTCTGACCGGACCCGCGCCGCCGTCCGGCGCTTCCTTTCCGTCACGCCGAGGACAACAATGATCCGCTTGCTCTCAAGCACGGCACTCGTTGCCGCGCTCGCCACTGGCCCCGCACCTGCCGCGCCCGCAGCCGATACGATCCTGTTCGTCTCCGCGCGCGATCACCTCGTCGCCTACGACGCCGCCACCGGCGCCGAGAAGGCGCGATTTCCGACCGCCGGCCTCTCCTCCGACATGCTCGTGACGCCGGAGGGGCTGCTTGTCCTCAATCATCGCGACGCGAACCAGGTCGTGATGGTCGATGCGCGCAGCCTCCGCGAGGTCGGACGCATCCCCTCCTCGGGCATCGGCGGCACCCGGCCCGTCCATCTGTACCTGGCCCCGCCGCGTGCGGACGGACGGCGGCTCGTGCTCGTTGCCAACGACGGCAACGCGCAGCGCCCGGCGCGGGACGACAATTCGGCGCTGGTCATCGATGCGACCAACCCCGCGTCGCCGAGGGTCGCGGGCGAGGTCCGGCTCGGCATCGGCCACCACAAGCTCGCCTTGTCCCGCGACGGGCTCCGCTTCTCCGCCTCCAACATCGCCGACTGCGACGAGGTGGTGGGCGTCTACGACATCGCCGATCCGGCGCGGCCGGCCCGGCTGTTCGCCGTCACGGGCGCCGATCTGGGGCTCGACGGCCGCGGCGGCCGTCCCGCCTGCGACCCGACCGGGCGGCTTGGGCGGCGGCCGGGGCCGCACGGCACCGCCACCTTCGCCGCGAACGGGCTGCACGCGCACAACGCCAACGGGACCGGCCAGTTCATCCTGGTCGAGGCCGAGGCGACGCCGCCGCGCCTGGCCGCCGTGCTGGCCACGGATGGCGGGTCGGGCGGCGCCTCAATCGCCGTCCATCCGAGCGGCCGGTTCGCCTACGGGCCGCAGAACACGCCGCGGGCAGGCGGGTCGGGCGCGCAGGCCGGCGCGCCCTGCCAGATCGGCCAGCTCGCCGTGGTCGATGGGGTGGAGCGGCGGCTCGCCGCCCAGGTGCCGATCCTCTACGACGCGGGATGCACTGCCCTGCCCGAGCGGGCGCGGGGCGCGCGGCCAGCCTATGCCTTCGTCACGCCGGACGGGCGCACCCTGGCCCTGACCGTCGGCACGCTGAACGCCGCCCAGCCGGGCCGGGCCGAGGTGCTCGTCCTGTTCGATCTCGCCGACCCCGCGCGTCCTGCACAGGTGGCGTCCGTGCCGGTCGGCGCGGCTGCGGGGCATCGCGACGCGGCGATGACGACCGACGGGCGCATCCTGTTCGTGCCCGGCAGCGCCGATGCCTCGGTGACGATCGTCGATCTCGCCCAGCGCCGGGCGATCCGCCGCCTCGCGGTCGCCGCCGAGCCGAACCGCGTCGCGGCATGGAGCCCGACGGCGGGGCCGACCAAGGCGCCGGGGTCGATCACGCCCGCCGCACGCTGACGGAGGAGACGATGCGTCTGCGCCGATGGATGCTGGGCGCGGGCGTGGCCGGGGCGATCGCCGCCCCGGCCTTCGCCTGCGACCCGGAGGAGATGAACGCCCACCTCACCGCGGTGTGCGAGGCCGCGCTGGCCGAACCGGCCGCGCTGCTCGACGCGCTGCGCGGCCATGCGACCGAGACGGAGCGCGCGGCGATTACGCGCGGCCTCGCAGCGGCGCGGGAGGCCTGCGCGCACGGCGACCCGCTGATCGGCGCCCGCGAGGCGGCCCGTCTGGCGCGTCTTGCCGGACGACTGGAGGCGCGCGCCGGTGTCGCCGCGCCGATCTGGCCTGCGCAGGAGGCGGCCCGATGAGGGCGCGCGCCATGCCCCTCGCCGTCGCCGGGTTCATGCCCCCCGTTCGTGCTGTGCGCACTGTCCTAGGCCTTCAGCGGCATGCGCGGGGTCAAGTCCGGCTTCGACGGACCGGAGGCCGTGGGGCTGGTCCTCGCCGCGCTGCCGCTCGCCGACGTGTTCTGAGTGCGCAACCTGCGCGAGCTGGGCGACAGCCTGGGCCGGGCCTCGCGGCTCGGCCTGGCGCGGCGGCTGCGCTGCTGCCGAGCATGACCCTGCCGATCGGCATGGCCGGTCTGGTCCGGCTGCACGGCGGGCAACAACGGGGGCCGCTCTCGGTCGGGCTGGTGGGCGCGGGCGTCCTCGCGATGGCCGGGCTCGCCGCCGTCGCCGCCGCCCCGGCGGGCGAACGGCCGGCGGGCCGGACGGCGCGGCACGGATACTCGCCTCGGCCGTCAATCACCACTGCAACCGGAGACCGCCGATGATCGCACGTCGTGCCGCTTTGCTTGCCCTCGCGGCGGGCCTGACGCTCCCGCTCACCGCCCCTGCCACGGCACACGGCACTGGCGAGGCGATCGAGATCGTCGAGCCGTGGGCGCGGGCCTCGCTCGCCGGTCGCAACAGCGCCGCCTACATGACGATCGTCAACCACACGGCCGCGAGGGATGAACTCGTCGCGGCGTCGACACCTGTCGCGAAAGTCGTCGAGCTGCATACGCACCTGATGGAGGGTGGGGTGATGCGCATGCGCCCCGTGCGGGCGATCGAGGTCAATGCCGGCGAGCCGGCGGTGCTGCGCCCAGGCGGGCTGCACGTGATGCTGATCGATCTCACGCGTGACCTGAAGCCCGGCGAGACGATCCCGCTCACCTTGAGTTTCCGCAACAGCGGCGAGCGCACGGTTGAAGTCCCGGTGGTGCCGGCCGGGGCGCGTGACGCCACCGGGCACGGGCATGGGCGCGCGCACGGCCCTGGCCACCGGCACTGATACCCTCCGCACAAAGGCTCGACCTTTGTGCGGAGGGCATCGCGCGCGGGGCTGGGGGGCGGCCGCGCGCGAACATGACCCCGTACCAGCCCGCCGAAGGTCAAACCTTCAGCGGGCTGGTATGAGGGGATGGAGATGCCGATGCCGACCACGCGCCGCGACGCCCTCCGCGGCCTCATGCCGCCGCGCTCGCCGCCGCGATCGCCGATGGCGGGCAGATCCTCGCCGGCCAAGCCTGCTCGCGCGTCGCCGGGCTGACGGAGGATGACCTGCTTGAGGGGGTCATCATGGGCAGTCGAGACGTCATCCCGCCCGCCCTGATGGGGCCGGACATCCGTACCTCGGCCTTGGCAGGCGGCGCTACCGGGGCGGATGGGCCGAGGCCGCGTCCGCACAGGCTCGCGCCGTCAGGTCAGCTCCGCTCGACGCACATGGCGATGCCCATGCCGCCGCCGATGCAGAGCGTGGCCAGCCCCTTCTTCGCCCCGCGCCGCTGCATCTCGAACAGGAGCGTGGTCAGCACCCGCGCCCCCGACGCGCCGATCGGATGGCCGAGCGCGATCGCGCCGCCGTTCACGTTCACCTTCGCCGGATCCCAGCCGAGATCCTTGTTCACCGCGCAGGCCTGCGCGGCGAAGGCCTCGTTCGCCTCGATCAGGTCGAGATCGTCGATCGACCAGCCGGCCTTCTTCAGCGCCATTCGGGAGGCCGGGATCGGGCCGGTGCCCATGATCGCCGGATCGACCCCCGCGGTCGCCCAGGCGACGATGCGCGCGAGCGGCGTCACGCCGCGCTTCGCCGCCTCCTCGGCCGTCATCAGCACCACCGCCGCCGCACCATCGTTGATGCCCGAGGCGTTGCCGGCGGTCACCGTGCCGTCCTTGGCGAAGGCCGGACGCAGCTTGGCCAGCACCTCCACCGTGGTGTCGGGCTTCGGATACTCGTCCTCCGCGACCACCACCTCGCCCTTGCGCGTCTTCACGGTCACCGGAACGATCTCGTCCTTGAACCGCCCGGCCTTCATCGCCGCACCCGCCTTCTGCTGGCTTGCGGCGGCGAAGGCGTCCTGCTGGTCGCGCGTGATCTGGTACTTCTGCGCCACGTTCTCGGCGGTGTTGCCCATGTGGTAGCCGTGGAAGGCGTCCCACAGCCCGTCCTTCAGCATGGTGTCGAGGAACTCGGCCGAGCCCATCTTCACGCCGGCGCGCAGGTGGGCGCAGTGCGGCGCCTGGGTCATGGACTCCTGCCCGCCGGCGACGACGATCTTCGCGTCGCCCGTCAGGATCGCCTGGTAGCCGAGCGCGACCGTACGCAGCCCCGACCCGCAGAGCTGGTTCACGCCATAGGCCGTCTTCTCGTAGGGGATGCCGGCGCCGACCGCGGCCTGGCGGGCGGGATTCTGGCCCGCGCCGGCGGTGAGGATCTGGCCCATCACCACCTCGTCCACCTCCTCGGGCGCGACCCTGGCCCGCTCGAGCGCGCCCCTGATCGCGGCGGCGCCGAGCGCGTGCGCGGGCAGGGTGGCGAAGGCGCCATTGAAGGAGCCGACGGGCGTGCGCGCGGCGGCGGCGATGACGACCTCGGTCATGGCTGGCTCTCCTCGGATTGGGGCTGGCCCCTGATGCGGCCGATGGTGCACCGCGGCAGGGGCCGCAGACAAGCGCGCGCGCTACAGGGCAGAGGCCCAGTCGGCGAGCGGCCGCCAGAGCGCGGCCTCGGCACCGCTGCCGGCCGCCATGCCGATATGCCCCGCGAGCGGGCGGTGCAGCACCGCCCCGGGCAGCGCGCGCGCGAGCGGCAGCGCGGAGTCCGGCGGCACGATCCGGTCGCGCCCGGGCACGGCGACGAAGGCGGGGCAGCGCACCGCGCCCGGATCGACCGGCAGGCCGGCGACGCGCCAGAGGCCGCGCGCGGGCTCGTTGCGCCCGTACCAGCCGGCGAGGCACTCGCGCGCCACCGGCGCGGCGAGCGGGACGCCGTCGTTCAGCCAGTCCTCGAGGGCGACGAACAGCCGCGCGCGCGGATGGTCGGGATCGAGCCGGGCGAAGGCGCGGTACTTGGCGGCGACGCCGAAGGGGTCGAGGGCGGCGAACAGCACCTGCAGGAGATCGACCGGCAGCGCCTCGGCGAAGGCGAGGGCGGGTTCCCAGAGCGGCAGGGCGGCGGCAAGTGCCCGCGCGCGGCCGGGGTCGCCGGCGTGGAAGTCCCACGGCGTCGCCAGCACGGCGAGCGCGCGCACGAGCTCCGGCCGGCGCTGCGCCGCCGCGAGCGCGAGCAGCCCGCCCATGCAGTAGCCGGCGAGCAGCACAGGTCCGCCCGTCTCGGACGCGGCGAAGGCAAGCGCGCGTTCGAGCCGCCCGGCGATGTAGTCGGTGAGGGTGAAGCGCCGTTCCACCTCGCCCGGCCAGCCCCAGTCGAGCAGCAGCGGCCGGAGCCCCTGGCCGGCGAGCCAGCGCAGCATCGACCCGCCCTCCAGGAGGTCGAGCACATGCGCGCGGTTGACGAGCGACGGCACCACCAGCAGCACCCGCGCTCCCGCGGGCAGCGACGCGGTCGCGCCGTAGTCGAGCAGGCGCGAGCCCCCCTCGGCCCAGAGCGCCGGCGGATCGGGGAGCGTGCGCTGCCAGGGATGGCGGCGATAGGCGGCGATGCCGGCGATCAGCGCCCGGTCCTGGCGCGCGAGCTCGCGGACGACCGCCGCGCCGAACTCAGCCGGATCGTGTCCGGACGCGGCCAGCCGGCGCGCCAGCGCCTCGGCCTGCGCGGCGGCCTCGTCCGACCTCCAGCGCCGCGAGGCGCCGCTCGATCCCGTCGAGCCGTTCGAGGATGCGGGCGAACAGCGCGCCGTCGCGCCCGCCGCCATCGCCCGCCACGCCGCGAGCATCAGGTGGAGCG
>NZ_VIKA01000144.1 GCF_006704265.1 Elioraea sp. Yellowstone
GGCCCCTGCCGCGCCGCCGCGCCGGTCGGCGGCGCGCGGCGCGCGGCTCGGCACCGCGCCGCTGCAGACCCTGGGCTCGGCTGCGGAGGAGCACCTCTCGCTCGGGCTCGCCGAGGAGATCACGACGGCGCTGTCCCGCTTCCGCTGGATCGCGGTCGTCTCCTCCGCCTCGCTCGCGCGTTTCCTCGGCCCGAACGCCGACCCGCTGCCGCTGCGCGGCGCACTGGATCTCGACTTCCTGCTGACGGGCTCGGTGCAGGCGGACGGCGAGCGGGTGCGCGTCACCCTGCGCCTGCTCGACCTGCACGCCGCGGGCGAGGTGGTCTGGGCGCAGCGCTTCGACCGCGAGGCGGCGAACCTGCTCGCGCTCCAGGACGAGATCGCCGCCGCCGTGGTGGCGCAGATCGATCCCGAGATCCTGCTGATCGAGGCCAAGCGCGCGGCCTCCCGCCCGCCCGTCGACCCGTCCGCCTACGAGCTCGTCCTGCGCGCGATCCCGGCGATCTACCGGCTCGAACGCGAGGCCTTCCTCGAGGCGGGACGGCTGCTGACCCGGGCGATCGCGCGCGAGCCGGAGAATGCGGCGGCGCATGCCTGGTTCGCCTACTGGCACGTCTTCCTGGTCGGCCAGGGCTGGGCCGAGGACCAGGAGACCGCGCTCGCGCGCGCCGGCACCCATGCCGAGAAGGCGATCCTGCTCGACCCGTCCGATGCGCGCGCCTTCGCGATCGCCGGGCACGTGCGCAGCTTCCTGCACCACCGGCTCGACGAGGCGATCCGGCTGCACGAGCGCGCGCTGTCGCTGAACCCGAACCTGCCGATGGCCTGGGTGTTCTCCGGCGTGGCGCATGCCTATCGCGGCGATCATGCCGAGGCGCTGGCCCGCATCACGCGCTACCGCCGGCTCTCGCCGATGGACCCGCACGCCTTCCTGTTCGACACCGCGCTGATGATCCCGCATCTGCTGCTGCACGAGCACGAGCAGGTGGTGGCGCTCGGGATGCAGGTCACCGAGATGAATCCCGGCCTGTCGGCGGCCTGGAAGCCCTATCTCGCCGCGCTCGGCCATCTCGGCCGAACGGCGGAGGCGGCCGAGGCCCGCGCCCGGCTGCTGGCGCTCGAGCCGGGCTTCACCGTGCAGCGCTTCCTCGCCACCGCCCCCTTCGCGCGCGCCGAGGACCGGGCGCACTACGCCGCCGGGCTGCGCGCCGCCGGGCTTCCCGAGGGCTGAATACCGGCCTCCCGCCGCCGTTTGTTGCGGCGCACCATGGCCTGGGGTAGCGTGCCGGAGCGGCCATGACCGGGCCGCCCAGGGAACGCCACGTGACCGACAGCACCAAGCCCCCCGGCCCGGGCGAGCAGGGCCCGAACGAGATCGCTCCTGTGCTGCTCGAGGAGGAGATGAAGCGCTCCTACCTCGACTACGCCATGAGCGTGATCGTCGCACGCGCGCTGCCCGACGTGCGCGACGGGCTCAAGCCGGTGCACCGGCGCATCCTCTATGCCATGCACGAGGCGGGCTACGCGCCGGACCGGCCGCACCGCAAGTCGGCCCGCGTGGTCGGCGACGTGATGGGCAAGTACCACCCGCACGGCGATGCGGCGATCTACGATGCGATGGTGCGCATGGCGCAGCCCTTCGCGATGCGCCTGCCGCTGATCGACGGCCAGGGCAATTTCGGCTCGATGGACGGCGACCCGCCGGCGGCGATGCGCTACACCGAGGTGCGGCTCGCGCGCGCAGCTCAGTCGCTGCTGGAGGGAATCGACGAGGACACGGTCGACTTCCAGCCGAACTACGACGAGACCGCCGAGGAGCCGCGCGTCCTGCCTGCGGCCTTCCCCAACCTGCTGGTGAACGGCGCCAACGGCATCGCGGTCGGCATGGCGACCTCGATCCCGACCCACAATCTCGCCGAGGTGATCGACGCCACCGTGACGCTGATCGACGAGCCGGAGGCGGATCTCGCGCGGCTGATGGAGAAACTGCCCGGCCCCGACTTCCCCACCGGAGGGATCATCCTCGGCCGCGCCGGGATCCGTGCCGCCTTCGAGACGGGGCGCGGGGCTATCACGGTGCGCGCGCGCGCGACCGTCGAGGAGATCCGCCGCGATCGCGAGGCGATCGTCGTCACCGAGATCCCCTATCAGGTGAACAAGTCCGACCTGCTCGAGCAGATCGCGGCGCTCGTGCGCGAGAAGCGGATCGAGGGCATCACCGACATCCGCGACGAGTCCGACCGCGAGGGCGTGCGCGTGGTGATCGAGGTGAAGCGGGACGCGAATGCCGAGATCGTGCTGAACCAGCTCTACCGCTTCACCCGGCTGCAGACCTCCTTCCCGGTGCAGATGCTGGCGCTCGCCGGCGGCCGGCCGGAGCAGATGGGGCTCAAGGCGATCCTTCAGGCCTTCCTCGCCTTCCGCGACGAGGTGCTGGTGCGGCGCAGCCGCTTCCGGCTGGCACGTGCGCGGGAGCGCGCGCACGCGCTGATCGGGCTTGCGGTCGCGGTCGCCAATATCGATGCCGTGATCGCGCTGATCCGTGCCTCCGCCGACGGGGCGGAGGCGCGCGCGGCGCTGATGGCGCGCGACTGGCCGGCCGCCGATCTGGCACCGCTGCTCGCGCTGGTGGACGATCCGGCGAATGCACTGACGGCGGCCGGCACGCTGCGGCTGACCGAGGCGCAGGCGCGCGCGATCCTCGATCTCCGCCTGCAGCGCCTGACCGGGCTCGAGCGCGACAGGATCGCCGAGGAGCTCTCCGGCCTCGCCGGGCAGATCGAGGAGCTCCTGGCGCTGCTCGCCGCGAAGCCGCGCCGTCTTGCCGCGATCCGCGAGGAGCTCATCGCCATCAAGGCCGCCTTCCCCTCGCCGCGCCGCACCGTGATCGAGGATGCCGAGAGCGACCTCGACGACGAGAGCCTGGTCGAGCCCGCGCAGATGCTGGTGACGCTGACGCGCGAGGGTTTCATCAAGCGCGTGCCCCTCTCCGCGTTCCGCGCGCAGAAGCGCGGCGGGCGCGGCCGTACGGGCATGACCACGCGCGAGGAGGATGCGGTCACGCGCATCTTCGTCGCCAACAACCTCGACGAGGTGCTGTTCTTCACCAGCCGTGGCAGGGCGTATCGCCTCAAGGTCTGGCGGCTGCCCGAGGCGCCGCCGCAGGGCCGCGGTCGCAACATCCGCCAGCTGCTCGGCAACCTGGAGCCGGACGAGTCGATCAGCGCCGTGCTGCCGCTGCCGTCGGACGAGGCGCTGTGGGACAGCCACTACGCGGTGTTCGCGACCTCGCAGGGCAATGTCCGCCGCAACCGCCTGTCCGACTTCCGCAACGTGCGCCAGAACGGCCTGATCGCGATGAAGCTTGAGAACGGCGAGCGGCTGATCGACGTGCAGGCGGTGCGCGAGGATCAGGACGTGCTGCTGGCCACGCGCAGGGGCCGCGCGATCCGATTCCCGGTCGCCGAGGAGCTGCGCGTCTTCGCCGGCCGCACCTCGACCGGGGTGCGCGGCATCCGCCTCGCCCCGGGTGACGAGGTGATCAGCCTCTCGGTGCTGACCCATGTCGAGGCAACCGCCGAGGAGCGGGTGGCCTATCTCAAGGCGGCCGCGGCGAAGCGGCGCAGCGGCGAGCCCGAGGAGAGCCTCGAGGAGGCCGAGACCGCGGCCGAGATCACGCTCGCGGCGGAGCGTCTGGCCGAGCTCGAACGGGCCGAGGAGTTCGTGCTCACCGTCACCTCGGGCGGCTACGGCAAGCGCACCTCGGCCTACGAGTACCGCGTCACCGCGCGCGGCGGCCAGGGCATCACCGGCGTCGCGCTGACGCGCAGGAACGGTGGTGCGGCGGTGGCGTCGTTCCCGGTGCGCGACGGCGACGCGCTGGTGCTGGTCACCGATGCCGGCCGCACGATCCGCATCCCGGTCGACGACATCCGCATCGCCGGCCGCGCCACCCAGGGGGTCATGCTCTTCCGCATCGAGGACGACGAGCACGTCACCTCGGTGTTCCGCGTGGTCGAGGACGAGGCCGAGGGCGAGGCGGCATGAGCGGGCGTCGCATCGGCCTCTATCCCGGCACCTTCGATCCCGCCACGCGCGGACATCTCGATATCATCGGCCGTGCGGCCAAGCTGGTCGACACGCTGGTGGTCGGTGTCGCCGCCAATGCCGGCAAGGGGCCGCTGTTCTCGCTCGAGGAGCGCGTCGCGCTGCTCGAGGCCGAGACGGCGCCAATCGCGAGCCGGAACGGCACCGTGATCGAGGTGCAGCCCTTCGACTGCCTGCTGATCCAGTTCGCCCGTCGCATCGGCGCGCGCGTGATCATCCGCGGGCTGCGCGCGGTCAGCGACTTCGAGTACGAGTTCCAGATGGCGGGCATGAACGCGCGGCTCGATCCCGGGATCGAGACCGTGTTCCTGATGGCCTCGGAAGGCGTGCACTTCATCTCGAGCCGCTTCGTCAAGGAGATCGCGCTGCTCGGCGGCGACATCTCGCCCTTCGTCTCGGCGCCGGTGATCGGGCGGATCGCGGCGAAGGTGGCCGAGCGCGGCGCGACGGGACGGCTTGCGTCCGGCTCCGGATCGGCGCACGACTGAACGGCAACCACGGGAGGGACGCATGACCGGTCTGAAGCGTGCGCTGCTGGGCGCGGTATTCCTGTTCTCGGCCACGGCGGCAGACGCGCAAGGGCCGGCGCGCGATCCCGAGAACACGCTGTTCATGGATCTCAAGGACGGGCGCGTGGTGATCGAGCTCCGTCCCGATCTCGCGCCGAAGCATGTCGAGCAGATCAAGACGCTGGTGCGCCGGGGCTTCTACGACAACACGCCGTTCCACCGCGTGATCGACGGCTTCATGGCCCAGGGCGGCGATCCGACCGGCACGGGCACGGGCGGCTCGGACCTGCCGAACATCCCGGCCGAGTTCTCGACCAGCGCGAAGTTCCTGCGCGGCACGGTGGGGATGGCGCGGGCGCAGGATCCGAACAGCGCGAACAGCCAGTTCTTCATCATGTTCGCGCCTGCCCCCTTCCTCGACGGCCAGTACACGATCTGGGGCCGCGTGGTGCAGGGCATGGAGTTCGTGGACCGGATCAAGCGCGGCGATCGCAACCGCAACGGCGTGGTTGCCCCGCCGCCCGACCGGATCCTGCGCCTGCGCGTCGCCGCCGACGTGAGGGAGTGACGACCGCCGGTTTCGACGGTCCGGACTTGGCGGGCCTGGAGCGGTTTCCACAGGAGTGGAAACCGCTCCAACCTGTCCTCGCGAGCATCTTCACGCATGCGGCTGATTCCAGCCGTATGCGATCTGCTCTAGAAGGCGGAAGGGCGGGCCGGTAGCTCAGCGGTAGAGCCGCGGACTTTTAATCCGTGGGTCGTGGGTTCGATCCCCACCCGGCCCTCCACTCCTTCGCAGCCTGCCGAGCGCCGCTGCGTGAACGGCCACGCCCCGGCTCCGCGTGCCGCACCCGGCGCATCAGGGGCGACGCTCGGCGCGCCGACGTCAGAAGTTCACCCTGTCTGCCCCCTTCAGCGCCAGCATCCGCCGCGCATCGTCCGGGCTCGCGACCTCGAGCCCGAGCCCCTCGACGAGCTGGCGCGCGCGCGTCACCTGCTCGGCGTTCGAGCGGGCGAGCCGGCCGGGTCCGATCCAGAGCGAATCCTCGAGCCCGACGCGCACATGGCCGCCCATCACCACCGCCTGCGCGGCGATCGCGAACTGGTTGCGTCCCGCGCCCAGCACCGACCACTGGTAGTCGCGGCCGAACAGCCGGTCGGCAGTACGCTTCATGTGGGCGACATCCTCCGGATGCGTGCCGATCCCGCCCAGGATGCCGAACACCGACTGCACGAACAGCGGCGGCTTCACCAGGCCGCGGTCGAGGAAATGGGCGAGCGTGTAGAGATGGCCGATGTCGTAGCACTCGATCTCGAAGCGCGTGCCGTTCTCGGCGCAGGAGGAGAGGATGAACTCGATGTCGGCGAAGGTGTTCTTGAAGATCCGCTCCTTCGAGCCCTCGAGATAGGGCCGCTCCCACGCATGCTTGAACTCCCTGTAGCGGGCCAGCATCGGGTAGAGGCCGAAATTCATCGAGCCCATGTTCAGCGAGGCGATCTCGGGCGCGAACACCTGCGCCGGCCGTACGCGCTCCTCGACCAGCATGGTCGGCGCGCCCCCCGTGGTGATGTTCACGACCACGTTCGCACGTTGCTTGATCACCCGCAGGAAGGGCAGGAAGGCCTCGGGCGACTGGTCGGGCTGACCGGTCTGCGGATCGCGCGCGTGCAGGTGCACGATCGCCGCCCCCGCCTCGGCCGCCCCGATCGCCGCCTCGGCGATCTCCTGCGGCGTGACCGGCAGGTGCGGCGACATCGAGGGCGTGTGGATCGCGCCGGTGACGGCGCAGGTGATGATGACTTTGCGTGTGGTCATGCTCGGTTCTCCGGCGCGGGCGGGGTCGTCACGGGCATTCCTTCCGTCACGGCAGGCGGCGTCGGCGCGCTGCCGCCGCGCATCGCGTCGCGCAGGCCGCGCAGGGAGGCGCGCGCGATCCCGGCCTCGGCGAGCCAGCGCGCGGGCGCGCCGGAGGCGAACAGGGCCGCCTCGTCGATGCGCCAGTGCGGCCGCGCGCGCGCATGCCCCGCGGTGATCGCCTCGATGTCGCCCGGCATGTTCGGGTGCAGCGCGACGAAGGTCGTGCCGGCACCGAGCCCCTCGAGCAGCGTGCGGTAGGCCGCCTCCGCCCCGCCCGGCGCGTGCCCGGGCGTCATCGCGAAGGCATCGATCGGCGCGACCCAGGGATGATCCGCGAGCCCAGCATAGACGCCGGGATCGAGCGCGCCCAGGCGCAACACCGCGAGATAGGTCTCGATGCGGCGGGGCAGCAGCAGTGGCAGCCGGAAGCGCTCGGCGAGGCGCAGCGTGCCGGCCAGGAACTCCGGCGCCAGGGCCGCTCCCATGTGCGTGTCGAGATGCGTCGGATCGAGCCCCGAGGCGAACGCACGCTCGATCTGCGCGGTGCATTCCTCCTCGACCCCCACCGGGTCGGCGGCCGCGCGCAGCGACGGGACGTCGCGGTGGAACGCCCCTTCGGCGTCGGTCAGGCCGGCGGAGGGGGCGCGGATCGCGACCGGCCCCCAGCGGTAGCCGATCCACTCGCTGGTGAGCGTCAGGTGCACGCCAAGGTCGAGCGACGGATCGGCTGCGGCCGCGTGGGCGATCTCGGCGAACCAGGGGCACGGCACCATGACGCTGCCGCAATCGATCGCGCCCGCGCGCGCCAGGGCGAGGAAGGCGGCATTGGCGCCGTGGCACATGCCGACATCGTCGGCGTGCAGGATCGCGACGCGCCCTGCCGTCACGGCCCGAGCATCCAGTCGAGGATCAGCGGGATCTCGGCCGCCATCATGCTCCAGCCATGCTCGGCGACCGAGCCGCGCGCGCGCGCGGCCAGGACGAGCGGCGTGTCGGGGCGGTTGGCGATGTCGAACACGGCGCCCCCGCGGGGGACCAGGTCGGGCGGGCAGGGCAGGCGGGTGTCGCGATCCATCCCGACGGGGGTGCAGTTGACCAGGACCTCCGCCTCCTCGAGCGCCGCCTCCGCGCGCATGCCCGGGAAGGTCGCGGCGACGGCGAGGGCGAGGTCGTGCGCCCGCGCCGCGTCGCAGTCGTGCAGCGCGAGCCGCGCCGGCGCCTCGGCGGCGATCGCCATCGCCACGGCGCTTCCGGCGCCGCCGTCGCCGAGC
>NZ_VIKA01000145.1 GCF_006704265.1 Elioraea sp. Yellowstone
GCCGAAGCGGAGATTGTCGATGCCGAACCCGGCCGGCTCCGGTCCCACGAGGTGGAACTCGAGCCCTGCGATGCGCGGCGCGAGGTCACGCGTGGCCAGCCCCATGAACTCGAATCCGGTGCCCCGGTTGACCGTGCGGCCGAGCACGCGGCCCTGGCGGTCGTAGACCGTCACGGCCACGCCACGGGGCGCGTCGAAGTAGCCACCCTGCAGTCCGACCGCGGCGAGATCGCGGTCGAACAGCACGGCGATCGGACCGTTCCAGGTCGGCGTGCCGCCGAGCTCGGGACTGTCGCTGCCCGGCACGCCGACATTGGGCAGGGTGCGCACGGGCGGGGCGGCGGGGTCGAGGGCGAGCGGTGCCGTGGGCGATCCGGCGAGGCAGCCGGAGGGCCGCACGCCCTGAGGACATTCCGTACGCGTGCCGAGTCGGCGACCGCGGAAATGCCCGCCGAAGCGCACGGTCGGGCTGTCAGGCCCGCCGCCGTAGCGGGAGGGCGGATAGACCGGGTTCTCGGTGCGCAGCGGCACCTCGCCGAAGGTGATGCGCCCGGCACCGGCGCGGAAGGCGCGCTCCTCGATGCGCACCACCATGTCCTCGCCACGCGCGGCGGGCGCGGTGAGCATCAGCACGGCGAGCGCTGCCGCCAGCCGGCGCAGCCGCCTCACGGCAGCAGCAGCGGACGGTCGTCGCGCCGCGGCTCGGCGCCCGCGACCTCGACCTGGTCGGGCCGGCCGAAGCGGAGATTGTCGATGCCGAACCCGGCCGGCTCCGGTCCCACGAGGTGGAACTCGAGCCCTGCGATGCGCGGCGCGAGGTCACGCGTGGCGAGGCCGAGGAACTGCGCGCCGGTGCGGGTGTTCGCCGTCTGGCCGAGCCGCCTTCCCTGGCGGTCGTAGACCGTGATGGCGACGCTGCCCCGCACGTCGAAGTAGCCGCCCTGCAGCCCGACTGCGGCGATGTCACGGTCGAACAGCACGGCGATCGGCCCGTTGAACACCGGCGAGCCGCTCAGCACGTCGCTGTTGATCGTCGGTGTGCGGTCCAGCACCACCATCGCCGGCGGCCCCGAGAGATCGAGCGCGAGGGGCGCGGCCGGCGTGCCGGCGAGGCAACCAGTGCGCGCCGCGCCGCGCGGGCACTCGTCCAGGCCGGCGATGCGCCGGCCCTGGAACAGCCCGCCGAAGCGCACCGTCGGGCTGGCCTCGTCGCCGCCATAGCGGCGCGGCTCGAGCACCGGATTGCGCGTGCCGCGCGGCACCTCGCTGAAGGTGATGCGGCCCGCACCCGGGCGGAAATTCGCCTCCTGGATCACGATCACCTCGTCCGCCGCCCCGGCCGGCGCGGTGAGGCCGCAGAGCAGTGCTGCCGCGACGAGCGGCGCCAGACCCCGTCCTGCTCCTGCCATGCCCTGCTTCCTCCCGCCCGTCGGGTCGCGTGCAGCGACGGCCAAGCCTAGCGGATTGCGCCCTGCGGCGCAGCAGCGGGCGTACCCCTCGCAGGCTTCGCGCGCCGGCTGCGGGGCCTCGCTGTGGCACCGCCGGACCGTTTGCGGTACAAGTCTCGCCATTGAATAGAGGGAACTCCGACAGGGGAGGTCGGGATGGGCGCGAAGCGGATCCTCGCGGTCGGATTGGCCGGCGTGGTTCTCTCCGGCTGCACCGGCGACATGAAGCTCGACGGGGCGCTGCTCGGCGCCGGTGCCGGCGCGGGCGTGGGCGCACTCGCCGGCGGTGGGCGCGGCGCGGCGATCGGCGCCGTGGCGGGCGGGCTGCTCGGGGTCGCCGCCGGCGCGATCGCAGAGGACCAGAAGGAGAAGCAGGTCCGTGCGGAGAGCACGCTCGACCAGCGCATCGCCCAGGCGCGGCGGGACGCGGCGAACTACCGGCGCGCCGCGGACAGCGCGCGCAGCGAGGCCTCGCGCCACCAGGCGCGGCTGCGCGAGCTGCGGAGCACCCAGGCGCAGGGCCGGGCGCTGAACGACCAGCAGCTCGCTGCGCTCGCCTCGGCCCGGCAGTTCGAGAGCGACACCGCCAATAAGCTGCGCGAGAGCGAGGAGAAGCTGCGCGCGCTGGATGCCGAGATCGCGAGCCTGAAGCGGCAGGGCGTGAACACCTCGGCGCTCGAGCGGCAGCGCGACAGCATCAACCAGAGCGCGCAGCAGTTGCGTCGCACGCAGCAGTCGATGGCGCAGGCGCTGCAAGGCATCGAGGCATGAGGGGTTCTGTTGCCCTCGGTAGCGCCGTGCTCGGTAGCGCCGTGCTGGTCCTCGCCGCCTGCACGGGCGCGCAGGACACGCGCCAGCACAACATCTTCGACGTCTACGCGAACCTGATCACCGGCGGCTACGATCGCCGGATCGAGGAGCGCGAGCAGCGGCTGGGACGCGCCGAGCAGGCGCGCGATGCGGCCGCGCGCGAGGCTCGCGGGGCCGAGCGACAGGCGGCGCTCGCGCGCAGCGAGGCCGCACAGCTCGAGCGCGAGATCGCCGCCCAGCGCGCCGAGACCGATCGGCTGGCGCGCGAGATCGCCGCCTCGCGCGCGCGGAGCCGCATGGATCAGGAGCGCGTCGCGGCGCTCCAGCGCGACATCGCCGCCCTGCAAGCCGAGCAGCGGCGGCTCGCGGCCCAGCCCGGCGCTTCCGACGGGATCCGCCAGGATGTCGAGGCCGCGCGCGAACGCCAGGCGGCGCTGCAGCGCCAGTGGGATGCGCTCCTGCAGGCGACGCCGCGCGAATAGCGCGGTGGTCAGCCGCCCTCGCCGGTCCGGTAGTCCTCGCTCGTGACCGGGCGCGGCCGCGGTGGGCCGGCATAGGGGTCGATCCCTTCGCCCTCGGTCACCGCGATCACGCGGCAGTCCTCGCACATGCGGATCAGGTCGAGATTGGCGCTGCCCCGGTACATCCAGTGGCTTGCCGCGAGCTTCGCGGCGATGCGCTCCACCGTGCTCTTCACGCCGAAGGGCCTGCCGCAGCGGATGCAGGGATAGGGCTCCTCCTCCTTCACCACCCGCGGCCCTGCGGCCTCGGCTGCCACGTTCAGCCGCGGCTCGAGCGTGATCACCTGCTCCGGGCAGGTGCTGGCGCAGAGGCCGCACTGCACGCAGGCCTCCTCGGTGAAGCTGAGCATCGGCCGGTCTGGGTTGTCGCGCAGCGCGCCCGTGGGGCAGGCCGAGACGCAGGCGAGGCAGAGCGTGCAGCCCGCGACATCGACGTGCACCGTGCCGAACGGCGCGCCGGCCGGCAGCGCAACGACCTCGACCGGCGCGGGGGCGGCCTTGTGCAGCTCCTTGAGCGCGGTCTGCATCACGCCGCGCTTGTCGCCCATCGGCAGGAAGCTGCGCGGGGTGGCGACACCGTCGCGCTCGGGCAGGTGCGCGAGCGCGGCGGCGAGCGTCTCCGGGTCGTCCGCGGCGAGCAGTGACGCACGCCCGGGCCCGAAGCCCCAGGCGCCCAGCACCGCCTCGGCGAGCGCCAGCGTGCGCTCGAGCGCGGCGAGGTCGTCGCGGTGGCGGGTGCCGAGCAGCACGCGCAGTTCCGCCGCGCCGAAGGCGAAGGCCGCCGCGACCGCCTCGAGGCCGAGCGCGGTCACCTCGTTCACCGGGAAGGGGATGACGCGCGCCGGCAGCCCCTCGCCGAAACGCGCGAGCGCATCGAGCAGCGGCGCCCCGTGCTCGCCCTCGTGCACCAGCACGACCGCGCCTCTTCCGCCCGCCTCCCCGTAGGCGAGCAGCATGGCGCGCAGCCTGCGCATCAGCGCCTCCGCGGGCGGCAGGGCATAGGAGGCGGCACCCGTCGGGCAGACGGCGGCGCAGGCGCCGCAGCCGGCGCAGATCATCGCATCGATCGCGACATGATCGCCCGCGGGCTGGATCGCGCCCACGGGGCAGAGATCGAGGCAGCGCGTGCAGCCGGTCTTGCGCGAGCGGGAATGCGCGCAAAGCCCGTCGGTGAAGGTGACGAAGCGCGGCTTGTCGAACTGGCCGACCAGCTCGGCGGCCTTGAAGATCGCCTTCTGCACTGCGACCGGGTCGCGCGGATCGGCGCGCAGGTAGCCCGGCCGCTTGTGCGGGGCGGGAAAGAGCGGCGTGCCGCCGGCGAGGTCGAGGATCACGTCGCAGCGGCTGGTCGCGCCGTCGCGCGGCGCGCCGAAGACGAGCCGTGCGCGCGAGGAGGGGGCGGGCGCGGCGAAGTCGTCCACGGTGAGCTCGAAGGCGCCGAGATGGCCGCGCGCGCGCACGATCGTGCCCTTCACCACCGGGAAGGTGGTGGTCGCGGGCGGGACGATGTCGCCGGGCCGGGTCAGCAGCACGGTCAGGTTCAGCCGGTCGGCAAGCGCCGTGGCCGCCTCGATCGCGGTCTCGTCGCGGCCATAGACCAGCGTCACCCCCTCGGAGCGGTAGGAGACGATCGGCGTCGCCGGCATCGCCACCGCGGCGCCCGCGAGCAGGGCGGCGATCTTCGGCGTCGCCCGCTTCGCCTCGCGGCTCCAGCCGGCGTGCTCGCGGATGTTGACGGTGTCGAGGCGGAAGCCGTGGCCCGCATCCCCGGCGCGCTCGGCGAACAGCGGCGCCTCCTGGGTGCAGGCGACGGTGATGTCGCCGCTGCCCAGTGCGGCCTCGAAACGGGCGAGTTCGGCGCGGCAGAGCTGGCGGGCGCCCTCCACGCGCGCACCGGTGCAGGCGCGCGCGATCCCCGCCTGGTCGAGCGGCGTCGTGTCCTCGCAGGAGCACACGAACACCGTCCGCCCCGCCGGCTGCGCCATTCCCGTTCCCTCGCCTGTGAAATCGCTCCGTGGGCTCATATATGACGGCGGTTGTCGGGCTCACAGGGGCCCGGCCGGGCCGGAGGGACGGAACGCCGGGATGCGGATGCAGACGCGCGGGCTCGAGCTGCCGCCGCTCTACCGCGAGGTGCGGCTGCGTGAGGCCGGTGATGCCTTCGCCCATGCCTGCGCGATCGCCGCCGAGGCCGGGGCGGGGACGCTGGTGTGGTCGCGCTCCTGGCACCTGTTCGACGTCGCGGTGGTGCTCGAGCCGTCGCTGCCGCTCGCCCGGGCGCGGGGCGCGCTCTATGTCGGCATGTCCGCCCTCGCCGATGCGCTCGCCGTGCACGCCCCGCCCGAGAAGCCGATCGCCTTCGTCTGGCCCGACCTCGTCGAGGTGAACGGCGGCGCGGTCGGCGGCGCGCGTCTCGCCTGGGAGCCGGGGACGGAGCGGGAGGCGCCGGCCTGGATGGTACTGCACGTGGCGGTGCGGCTCGCCTTCGAGCAGGCAGCCGAGCCCGGCCTCACCCCGGAGATCACCGCACTCGCGGAGGAGGGCTACGGCGAGCTCGACGCCGCCACTCTCGCGGAATCGTATGCGCGCCATCTGATGGCCGGGCTGCACGAGTGGCAGGAGGAGGGCTTCCGCGCGGTCGCGCGGCGCTATCTGGAGCGGCTCGACCGCCCGCGCGCCGCCCGGCGCGGGCTCGATCCCGGCGGCGACCTGCTGCTGCAGGACGAGCACGGCGCCGAGACCCGCCGCGCCCTCGCCCCTGCGCTCGCCGCGCCCTCCTGGCTCGCCGCGCTGGGGCTGGCGCGATGAGCCGGCCCATGTTGCGCACGATCCGGCTCGATCCCTCGGACACGGTGGTATTCGAGCGCGCCGCCGAGCCGGGCGAGCCCGCGGTCGTGGGCGGCTTCATGTTCTGGGACGTCGATCCGGAGACGCTGACGGGCAGGGCGCGCCAGGCGTTCCGCGCCGGCTTCCTGGGCGTGGAGAGCTTCGGCTGGTCCACGCTCGCGACCGTCGGCCGGGCGAGCGCGGAGGAGCGTGCGGCGGCGGTCGAGGCGCTGGCCGCGGCGATCCGGGAGCGCTTCGGCGCGCCCTCGCTCGCGGCGGCGCGCGAGGCGGCCGAGGAGGAGCTCGCCTATGCCGAGGGGCTCTGCGAGGGCCACGCGCCCGGCACGCTGATCGCGCTCAGCCGCAGCCTCGAGGCCGGCGCGATCCGCGAGCGCTTCCGCACGCTCAAGCCGCGCGGCGCGCCGCAGTCCCTGCCGGTGATCGGGATCGTGCGCAGCGAGGGCGAGCCGGAGGCGGCCGAGCCGGTCGATCTCGTCGCGCTGATGAAGGGGGGACGATGAGCCGCGACTTCTGGCTCGCCTGCGGCCATCATCTGACCGGGCGCAACGAGGCCGGCGGGCTGCTCGTCACCGACGCGCTGCTCGCCGCCTGGCTCGCCCGGCCGGAACTGGTGCCGCCCGAGGAGGCCTGCGCGGCGGAGCGGGCGCTGCACGCCGCGCTGCTCGCCGAGCCGCGCCGGCGCGTCAGCGGCAGCGAGATCGCCGCACTCGCCGATCCGGATGCGCGCGAGAACTGGCAGGTCTGGCTCGGCTTCCGCGACCACCTGCTCGCCCACCCGACGGTCGAGGCCGGCTACGCCGCGCTGTTCCGGCGCGATCTCGCCGGGATGCCGCCGCTCTTCCTCGCCCAGCTCGTCCAGCTCATCCTGCGCAACGTGCTGGACGGCTGCGACGACCCGCTCGTGCTGCGCGCCGCCGAACTGTTCTTCCGCACCCAGCGCGCCTCCACCGAGGGCGGCAATCTGCTGCTCGCGGACGAGGAGGCGGTGGAGAACGCGGCGCGCACGGGCGGGATCGGCACGCTCGGCGCGCTGCTCGCCGAGGCCGGCACGCCGGTCCGTCCGGTCGAGCTCGATGTGCTCTCGCCCGAGAACGCCGCGCTCTACTGGGACCGCTCTGACCGGCACGACACGGTGCTCGACCTGACCTTCGGCCGCGCCGGCCAGGACGCGCTCGGCCGCGTGATCGAGGCCTGGGTGCGCCACATGACGGGGGCGGCGGTGTCGGTGCGGCCGCTTCAGACCATCCATGACGAGGCGTGGGCGTGGTATGTCGGGCTGGATGCCGAGGCCTCGGCGATCGTCGGCCGGCTCTGGCATGGCGAGGCGGTCGATCCGGAGGCGCTGGGGCGGATCGTCGCGCTCTGGCGCCTGGAGTTCGCCGATCCGGCCGAGATGCTGGCACGCGTCGCCGGCCGGCCGGTCTATCTCGCGCTGGCGATGGACCGGGCGAAGCGTGTGCGGCTCAAGCCGCAGAACCTGATCGAGAACCTGCCGCTTGCGCGCGGCCGGGCGGCAGCCTGAGGGCAGAGCCATGGAGGAGCGCCGCATTCCCGTCTCGGTGATCGTCGAACGCCGCGCGGCATCGAGTCCCTGGATCGACCATCTCTGGGTCCCGGTGGCGGTGCTGCCGGCGCGGACGGTGGCGAAGCCCTGGACCGTGCTGCATCGCAACAACGGCGTCACCGCGTACATCGCTGGCCAGACCGAGGTGGAGCTCCACTCCTCGGACACGCTCGGCTACAAGGCCAATCTGGAGACCGGCCGGCCGATGCTCTGGGTGGTGCTGCGTCCCTGCCTGGAAGAGCCGGGGATGGCGCTGCACAGGGTGCTCGCGGATGCGGCGGAGGCCGAGGCTCTGGTCTCGGTCGGCAGCGAAGGCGTGATCGAGCCGGTGCCGATGCCCGGGCCGGTGCGCGAACTGGTCGAGGCCTTCGTCGCCGAGCATCATCGCGACCGCGGCTTCTTCAAGCGCACGCGCGACCGCGCCGACCCGGAGGCGCTGGGGGTGCGGCCGCGCGCCGGGGCGGCAGGGCATGGCCGGCGCTGACGCGCACGGCGAGAGCGAGGGCTTCCTCGCGCGCTGGTCGCGGCTGAAGCG
>NZ_VIKA01000146.1 GCF_006704265.1 Elioraea sp. Yellowstone
GTCTCGACAACCCGTTGGAATCACAACCCGCCGTGACCTCCCAACCCTCGTTCCCACCGCATTCCGAAACAGCCTCTAAGCGGGTTCGCTGCCACGAGTCCTTCACCAGCGGATCGGCACCTCCCAGCGGTTGTCGTCGCTGTCGCATGAGGCGGCATTGGGCGTTTCGGATCGGCATGCAGCGGTGACAAACACAGCGTCAGAGACAGGAGAGGCCGATGCGGCTGACGCGCTTCAGGGTCACGAACTATCGGAACATTCGGGACTCCGGCTGGATCGAAGGCGGGACGATAACGGCGTTCGTCGGTCAGAACGAGTCGGGCAAGAGTAATCTCTTCGAAGCGCTCTACCGCATCAATCCGTTCGCACCCGGTGAAGCGTATAACATTGCTGAGGATTGGCCCGTCGATGACTGGGGCAACAAGGATCTGTCCGCGCTTGTCTGCGAGGCGGAGTTCGCGCTCACGCAGGACGAGATTGCGTCCCTCTACAGTGAAGCGGCGCGACCGGCACCTGAACCTGAGGCGACAAGCGAGCACGCGACCGAGGACCATGGAGCAACACGAGGCGAGGCTGCGGCTGGTGTGCCCGCGGACCTCACGCTCCGCGGCTCTCGCTCGTACACTGGAGAGCCGACCTTCGCGGTGGAAGGCGAACCTGCCGGTCGCTTCGACGCGTCAAAGGTGGATGCCTGGGCGAAAACGCATGTGCCCAAATTCGTTCTGATCCAAGACTACGGCCTCAGCGGGGCGCAGATCGAGCTGAATCAGCTCGATCAACGCCTGAAAAGTGTCGCGTGGCACCAACTCACGAATGAAGAGCAGACAATCAAGATCGTCCTAGATCTTGCCAAGATCACTATCGACGAGTTCCTTGCCAAAGGCGCAACACCGGCGGGCCGAACGGAGCGGTCTTTCGACAAGCGGTCAGCCTCTTCGTATCTGAGCAGGCAGTTCCGCGACCTCTGGACGCAGAAGAAGGTCGATTTCGAGATCGAGATCGACGGCACGACGCTGAACATCTTCGCGAAGGACGAGGCGGTCGACATGCCGGTGCGGCTCAACCGGCGATCAAGCGGCTTCCGCTGGCATGTCGCTTTCGCCTGGAAATTCACGCATGCGAGCAAAGGTCAGTACAAGGATTGCATCCTGCTGCTCGAAGAGCCCGGCATCCATCTGCACCATGCTGGGCAACGCGACCTTCTTCGGGTGTTCGAACGACTGTCAGCGTCGAACACGATCCTCTACACGACCCATCTCGCCTCGATGGTCGATCCGGCGTATCCGGAGCGGGTTCGCATCGTCGAGACGACGGACAACCACGCGATCGTCAAGAAGAGCGTGGTGAGTAGCCAACGCGCGCCCATGGCCGTCATCGAGCTCGCGCTCGGGCTGACCGGCGATATGAGCGGCCTGCTCGGTGCGCGCCAGACCCTGATAGTCGAAGGCAGCGACGATGCCATGATTCTGCACAAGCTCTCCGGCGTTCTGCGCCGAGAGGGCAGGCCTCATCTGTCGGACCGCATTTATCTCTTCCCCGCCCACGGCGCGTCGAAGACACCGATGTATGCGGCCTTCGCCGTCGGCCAGGGCTGGGACTCCGGCGTGCTCCTCGACACCGATCCTGAAGGCCATGCTGCGAAGAAAAAGATCGATGAGTTGTATCTGAAAGAACTGGCCGGCGAACGGAAAGCGCGCTTCCGCGTGCTCATGCTGGCCCAAGCCGCGGGGATAAAGAAGACGGATGCTGCAATCGAGGACATCTTCGAAGAACAGTTCTACATCGATTGCGTCAACTCGGCTTTCCGAATCGCCATCAAGCCAGAGGACCTGCCCGTCGACGGGTCCGACATGATCGCCAAGCGCGTGGAGACGGTTCTGACGCAGCACTATGGCAAAAGTCTCGACAAACGGAGCGTGATGGCGGAGATGCTGCGGCGGTTTGACGGATGGAAAGGCATTTCAGATCTTCCCAACGGTACCGCCGCCAGGGCCGAGAAGTTGTTTACGGCGATCAACGCGGCTTTTGGCGCGACCTCGGAATAGTCCCCCCTTTCCGTCAACTCCCAACGGTAGAGGTCTACGGAATGCAGCGTCGTCGTTATGCGCACTGTCAGGGAAGGGCGGTCAGGCGCTGAGCGAGGCGGCGTCCCACCCTCACCCCGGCCCTCTCCCGCACGCGGGAGAGGGAGAAGGGCGGGGCGCGCTTGACTGCGCCCGGGCGGCATGGGATAGGAAAAATGTCAAACACCCTCCGTGCGTCCGGGCTCCGGCGCTCCGGTCGCCTTCTCCCGCCGCTTGAGGATGCGGAAGGCCTCGGTCAGCACCTCCCGGGTGATGCCCTCGGCGGCGAAGGCCTCGGCCGCCTCGTCGAGCGTCATCTTCAGCGCCGGGCGCAGCAGCAGGGTGCGGTCGGGCCGCACCTCCGCCTGGAGATGGCGCGGGTTGCCGAGCGCCTGGAGCACCGGACGGGTGAGGGTGAGCTGGCCCTGGGGTGAGACTTTGAGCAGCGTGCGCATCGCGGGTAAAGGCATAAAGGAATAAAGTCATAAAGTGAAGCACTGAGTTGCCGGCCAGGCCGAGCCGGCGCCACCTGCGATTTCAGGTCGGGCGGGATGTGACCCGCGGATGTGTCCCGCCGTGGTTCGCGGGAGCAACGACCGCGCGGAAGGCTTGGAATCCCGCCGGGTGGCTGGGGGACCTGGATTCGAACCAAGGCTGCCCGGTTCAGAGCCGGGAGTTCTACCGCTAAACTATCCCCCAAGCGCCAGCCCAGCATGGAGCGCCTGGCGTCCCGTAGGGGATTCGAACCCCTGTTGCCGCCGTGAGAGGGCGGTGTCCTAGGCCTCTAGACGAACGGGACGGCGCGAGAGGGACATACAGCCCCATCCGCCCCCGATCAAGCCGCTTCGAGGCCATGCAGCCGTGGCGTGCGCCCCGCGCAGGATCAGGCGGCTGCGGCGGCCGCGCCGCCGGTCGCGGCGAGGAACGCCTCGACGTCCTGCGCCCGCGTGTTCCAGGCGGTGACGAAGCGCACCAGGTCGGGATCCTCCGGCCGGGCGCGCACCGGGAAGCCGCCGGCGGCCAGGCGGGCGCGCACGTCCTCGGGCATCAGGACGAACACCTCGTTGATCTCGGTCGGATGCACGAGCCGCACCCCGGGCAGCGCCGCAAGCCCCGCCGAGAGCCGTGCCGCCATCGCGTTGGCGTGGGCGGCGTTGCGCGCGGCCACCCCGTCCTCGACCATCGCCAGGAGCTGCGCCGAGAGGTAGCGCATCTTGCTGAACACCTGGCCGGCGCGCAGCCGGCGCTGGCCCATGAAGCGGTTGAGCCGTTCCGCATGGGGCGAGTCGCGGAAGATCACCACCGCATCGGCGCACATCGCGCCGTTCTTGGTCGCGCCGTAGCTCAGGATGTCGACGCCCGCGCGCCAGGAGAGCGCGGCCGGGGTGCAGCCGAGGCGGGCGCGGGCGTTCTCGAACCGCGCCCCGTCCATGTGCAGCACGAGGCCGCGCGCGCGGCAGATCGCAGCGATCGCGGCGATCCGGTCGAGCGGATAGACCGTGCCGGCCTCGGTGCCCTGCGTGATCGTGACGACGGTGGGCGGCGCCGATTGCAGCCGGTCGGGCGGCAGCGCGGCGAGCAGCCTCTCGATCGCCGCCGGGTCGAGCTTGCCATGCGCGCCGTCGAGCGTGATCAGCTTGCCGCCGCCCGAGAAGAACTCGGGCGCGCCGGATTCGCTCGTGTTGACGTGCGCGCCGGCGTGGCAGATCGCCGCCCCCGGTGGCGGCATGGCGGCGGCGAGCGAGAGCGCGTTCGCCGCGATGCCGGTCGCGACGGGATGCACATGCACGGGGGTCTCGAAATAGCGGCCGAACGCCTCGTCGAGTCGGGCCGTCACCGCATCGGCGCCGTAGGGCGCGGCGTCACCCTCGTTGACCGCGAGGATCGCCGCGATCACCTCCGGGCACACGGCGGTCACGTTGTCGCTGCGGAACAGCATCCCCTGGCTCCCGTCTTGCGCCGCGTCGCGCGCGGCAGGCCTCGGAACAGTAGCGCACCTCGTCCCAGACCCTGGCCCACTTGCGCCGCCAGGCGAAGGGGCGTCCGCAGGCGGCGCACGGCTTGCTCGGCAGGTCGCCCTTGCGGCGCATCAGCGCGCGAGCTCCGCCCGCGCGAACCCCTTCCCGTCGCCGAGCGCGCGCCACGCGGTGGTCTGCTCGCCCGCGGTGATCAGCCAGGCAAGCCCGGCCTCCCACGCGCCGGCCGCGTCGCGCGCCGAAGGGGTGGGCGTGCCGGCAGGGTGGCTGTGCCAGACGCCCACCACCGCCTCGGCCGTGCCGCGCAGCCGCCGCTGCAGGGCGAGCTGCAAGGCGGCATCGATCTCGAAGGCGTCTTCGGGCGCGGCGAGATTGCGGCTCGGCGCGAGGCCGGTCACCACCACGCCGTGCGCGACCGCCCGTCCGACCAGCAGCCCGCAGGCCTCGCGCGGCAGGGCGGCAGCGGCGAGCCGCGGCAGGGCCGCGAGCACGTCGGAGGCGACCGCGACGATCACGGCGCCCCCGGCACCAGCCGGCCGAGCACACGATGCGTCGCGGGGTCGACGATCACGATCCGGTCCTCCGCCCCGCCCCCGGTGACGTGCACGGCCAGCCGGTCGCCCGCGGCGGCGATGCCGAGGATGCGGCTACCCGCGGGCTCGCCGAGCCCGGCGATCGCCGGCGGGGCCGGGCGTTGGCCAAGGCGGTTGGCAATCGTCACCGCAAGCACCACCGTGCCTGCGACGATCAGCACGCCCATGATGACCACGGCTGCCTTCAGCACCCGCATGCCCGAACCGTCCCTGACCCCCGACCGCGCTGCCACCGTGCGCACGATGGTGGCGGATCGCGCCGCCGCCGGCCAGCGGCTCGACCGCTGGCTCGCCTCGGTGTTCCCGGAGCTCTCGCGCTCGCGCGTCAAGGCGCTGATCGAGGCCGGGCAGGCGAGCCGCGACTTCGCGGTGACGCGCGACCCGTCCGAGCCGGTGCGCGAAGGTTCCACCTACCGGCTCGGCGTGCCGGCCGCGGCGCCCGCTGCGCCTGCCGCCCAGACGATCCCGCTGACCGTGCTCTACGAGGATCCGGAGCTGATCGTGATCGACAAGCCGGCCGGGCTCGTCGTGCACCCCGCCCCCGGCAACCCCGAGGGCACACTGGTGAACGCCCTGATCGCCCATTGCGGCCAGAGTCTGAGAGGAATCGGCGGCGAGCAGCGTCCCGGCATCGTGCACCGGCTCGACAAGGACACCTCGGGCGTGATGGTGGTGGCCAAGACCGAGCGCGCGCACCAAGCGCTCGCGGCGGCCTTCGCCCGGCGCGACCTCGAGCGGTCGTATCTCGCCCTGGTCTGGGGCGTGCCCGCGCCAGCGGAGGGGCGGATCGAGGCACCGATCGGCCGTCACCCGGTGGACCGCAAGCGCATGGCGGTGGTGCCGCGCGGCAAGCCGGCCGCGACGCGCTGGCGCATGCTGCGCGCCTTCGGCACCGCGGCGGCGCTGCTGGAGTGCCGGCTCGAGACCGGGCGGACGCACCAGATCCGGGTCCATCTCGCCCATCTTGGCCATCCGCTGGTCGGCGACCTGGCCTATCTGCGCCGCCTGCCGGCAGCCGCGCGCGGGCTCGACCCCGCGCGGCGCGGCGCGCTCACCGGGTTCCCGCGCCAGGCCCTGCATGCCGCGGTGCTGGGGTTCCGCCACCCCGTGACCGGGGTGGCGCTGCGCTTCGAGGCGAAGCTGCCGGCGGATATCGCCGCGCTGCTGGCGCTGCTGACCGATCAGCCCGGCTGATGGCACAAATCAGGACCTTCGTGGTCCGGTTTTTCTTGCGCGGCGGGCTGCGCCTGAGGCACGATACATTCGTTGGCACTCGAGCGGGGAGAGTGCCATCACGCCCGCGTGACGGCCCTGTCGCCGCTTCGTGACCACGTCGGGAACCGGGCCGTGACAGAGTGCGTTCCGCCCATTCCCCGATCGCGCGCGCCGGCCCATCCCGGACCGGCCCGAGCAGAGAGAGAGCCATGACCGCGTCCTACGCGATCCCTGTCGCGCCGGAAGGCAACCTGACCCGGTATCTTCAGGAGATCCGGAAGTTCCCGATGCTCTCCCCGGAGGAGGAGTACGCCCTCGCCAAGCGCTGGAAGGAGCAGGGCGATCTCGACGCCGCGCACAAGCTGGTGACGAGCCATCTGCGCCTGGTGGCCAAGATCGCCATGGGCTATCGCGGCTATGGGCTGCCCGTGGGCGAGCTGATCTCGGAGGGCAATGTCGGCATGATGCAGGCGGTGAAGCGGTTCGACCCGGATCGCGGCTTCCGCCTCGCCACCTACGCCATGTGGTGGATCCGCGCCGCCATCCAGGAATACATCCTGCATTCCTGGTCGCTGGTGAAGATGGGCACGACCGCAGCGCAGAAGAAGCTCTTCTTCAACCTGCGACGCCTGAAGGGCCAGATGCAGGCGATCGACGACGGCGACCTCAAGCCCGAGCAGGTGGCGAAGATCGCGCGCGCGCTCGACGTGCCCGAACAGGACGTCGTGTCGATGAACCGCCGCCTCGCCGCGCCCGATCACAGCCTGAACGCGCCGGTGCGCGCCGAGAGCGAGGGCGAGTGGCAGGATTGGCTGGTCGACGAGGCCGAGACGCAGGAGGAGGCGCTCGCCGAGTCCGAGGACATGGGCCAGCGCAAGGCCCTGCTCGAGAAGGCGCTCGGCACGTTGAACGAGCGCGAGCGGCATATCTTCATCGAACGGCGCCTGAAGGACGAGCCCACCACGCTCGAGGAACTCTCGCAGCAATATGGGATCAGCCGCGAGCGCGTTCGCCAGATCGAGGTGCGCGCCTTCGAGAAGGTGCAGAAGAGCATGAAGGCTCAGATCGCCGAGCGGCGCGCCGGCTCGCCGGCCCCCTGATACCCGGCCGACAAGGGTCCTCCCTTGTCGGCCGGTGCCGCGATCGGGTGGCTCGGTCCGAGACATCGCACCGCACGCTCGCTGTGCGCACGTCGTCCGGCGGCGCGAGCCTGCACCGGGCGGAGACGGGATGGGTTCAGCCCGAGGCCCGGTCCACCTCCGGGCCCCAGATCTCGCGCAAGGCGGCGCGCCGCTGCTCGAGCGCCTGCGTCGTGCCGTAGGCGCGTGCCTCCAGGACCGCCAGCACCGCCCAGCTCAGCACCTGAGGCAGCAGGAAGCCGATGAGCGCCGCCGCATAGGCGAGCGGCAATGTCTCCACCCGCGCCAGCACGGCGGCGAGCGTCATCAGCGTGTGCCCCTCGAGCCAGAGCGCGCGCAGCGCCGGCAGGAGCCCGGCGAGATTGAGCGCCGTCACCGTGCGCGCGGTCGCGCGGGTCGGCGAACGGTCGAGGGCGAGCGCAGTGGCCGCGGGGATCAGCCCGACCGCGAGCAGAAGCCCGGTCGGCAAAGCGATGCCGAGCACCGCGCCGGTGGCGACACCGAGGCCCCAGAAGCCGAGCGGCGTGCGCGGCGACCTGGCGCCGCGCGCCCTGCCCTTGGCCATGCCGGCCGCGGCGTCGCGCGTCACCGCCCTCAGCCTCCCGCGACCGCGAGCAGCGCGAGCGCCAGCACGACCAGCCCGGCGCCCTGGGCGATCC
>NZ_VIKA01000147.1 GCF_006704265.1 Elioraea sp. Yellowstone
CCGCCTGCGCCCGCGCGCGGCTCCGCACCACGGCGCGCACCGGCAGTCCGGCCGTGATCAGCGCCCGGCAGACGGTGGCACCGGCGCGCCCGCCCGCGCCGATGACCGCGACGGGCGCTGTCACGCGCCACCGGGGCGGAGGAAGGCGAAATCCACCCCCTCGTCGGCCTGCAAGACCTCGCGCTGCCAGAGCAGGTCCCAGCCGCGCGTGGCCGGGGGAGGGGGCGTCCAGCCGGCGCGGCGGGACGCGAGCGTCGCCTCGTCCACCAGCAGGTCGAGCCGGCGCTCCCGCACCGAGAGGCGGATGCGGTCGCCGGTCCGCACCAGCGCGAGCGGGCCGCCCTCGGCGGCCTCGGGAGCGATGTGCAGCACGATCGTGCCATAGGCCGTGCCGGACATGCGCGCGTCGCTGATGCGGATCATGTCCTTCACTCCGGCCGCGGCGAGCTTCTTCGGGATCGGCAGGTAGCCGGCCTCCGGCATGCCGTAGCCGCCCTTCGGCCCGGCGTTCTTCAGAACGAGGATATCCTGGGGGGTGACATCGAGTGCCGGGTCGTCGATGCGCGCGGCCATGTCGGGCAGGCTCTCGAACACCACCGCGCGCGCCTCGGTCTCGAACAGGCGCGGGTCGGCCGCCGCGCGCTTCAGGATCGCCCCGCGCGGGGCGAGCGAGCCGAACAGCGCGACGAGCCCGCCCACGGGCGAGATCGGATCCTCGAGCGGGCGGATCACCGCCGGATCGACGAAGCCCGCCGCATCGCGCGCCAGCCGCTCGCCGAGCGTCTCGCCGGTGATGGTCGGGGTGCCGAGGTGGAGCAGCGGCTTCAGCCGGCGCAGCACCGCCCCCATGGCGCCCGCGGCGTGGAAATCCTCCATGTAGCCCTGGCCGGTCGGCTTGAGGTCGACCAGCACCGGCGTCCCGTCCGAGAGCGCATTCAGCCGGTGCAGATCCAGCCTGAGGCCGGCACGCCCGGCGATCGCGGCCAGATGGACGATCGCGTTGGTCGAGCCCGAGAGCGCCAGGAGCACGCGGAGCGCGTTCTCCAGGCTCTCCGGTGTCACCAGGTCGCGCGGGCGGATGGGATCCTTGGCCGTCGCGAGCCGCACGGCGAGCGCGCCCGACGCCTCGGCCGCGCGCATCCGGTCCGCGTGCACCGCGGGGATCGCCGCCGTGCCGGGCAGCAGGAACCCCAGCGTCTCGGCGATGCAGGCCATCGTGCTCGCCGTGCCCATCACGCCGCAGGTGCCGGCGGTGGTGGCAAGATTGCCCTCGATCCGCTCGATCTGCGCCGCATCCACCTCGCCGGCGCGGAACTTCGCCCAGAAGCGGCGGCAGTCGGTGCAGGCGGAGAGGCGCTCGCCCTCGAACCGCGTCGCCATCATCGGCCCGCCGACCACCATCACCGCCGGCACGTTCGCGCTGACCGCGGCCATGAGCTGGGCCGGCACGGTCTTGTCGCAGCCGCCGAGCAGCACCACCGCATCCAGCGGCTGGGCGCGCATCATCTCCTCGGTGTCGATCGCGGCGAGGTTGCGGTAGTACATCGAGCACGGGCTGAGCGAGGGCTCGCACACGCTGATGGTGGGGAATGGCAAGGGCAGCCCACCCGCGGCGAGCACGCCCCGCTCGACCGCGCGCACGAGCTCCGGGAAGTGGCGGTGGCAGTTGTTCAGCCCCGAGCCCGTGTCGCAGATGCCGACCGTGGGGCGGGCGAGCGCCTCGCGGCTCCAGCCCATCGAGAGCATGAAGGACCGGCGCAGGTAGAGCGCCATGTCGCGGTCGCCGTAGTTGGAGGCGTTGCGGGCAAGTCCCTTGGGTGCGTCGTCGCTCATGCGTCTCCCCTCGTTCCGCGCCGAGGCTAGGGCCGACGCCGGCCGCCGGAAAGAGCGATCGCGCGATACGGTATCATGTTACCGTCAAGCGGAATCGCCCTTTCCGCTTGACCTGGCTGCCGATGCACCGTATCAGGCCGGCCACGCGCGGGGCGGTCCCGCCGGATGGTATCGGACATGATGAAGACCACACCCTCGCTGAAGCCGAGCCAGGCGCAGAAGACCTGGTGGCTGATCGACGCCGACGGGCTGGTGCTCGGTCGCCTCGCCTCGCTGATCGCGATGCGGCTGCGCGGCAAGCACAAGGCCACCTTCACCCCGCACGTGGACTGCGGCGACCACGTCGTCGTGGTCAACGCCGAGAAGGTGCGGGTCACCGGCAACAAGGCCCAGGACAAGGTGTTCCACTGGCACACCGGCTATCCGGGCGGGATCAAGAGCCGCACCATCGCCCAGCGCCTCGGCTCGAAGCATCCCGAACGGGTGATCGAGAAGGCGGTGGAGCGCATGATCACCCGCGGCCCGCTCGGGCGCCGGCAGATGCGCAACCTCCACGTCTATGCCGGCCCGGCCCATCCGCACGAGGGCCAGTCGCCGAAGGTCCTCGACGTCGCGGCGATGAACCGCAAGAACAAGGTGGCGTGACGATGAGCGCAGAAGCGGGTCGCGAGACCGTCCGTTCGCTGGCCGACCTGAAGGATCTCGGGGTCGCCGGCACCGCTGCCGCCGAGGCGCCGAAGCGCGAGCCGAAGCGCGACGCGCAGGGCCGCGCCTATGCCACCGGCCGGCGCAAGGATGCGGTGGCGCGCGTCTGGGTGAAGCCCGGCACCGGCAAGTACGAGATCAACGGCCGCACCGCCGAACAGTACTTCGCCCGGCCGGTGCTGCGCATGCTGATCGCCCAGCCCTTCCTGGTGGCGGACCGCTACAACCAGTTCGACGTGTACTGCACCGTCTCCGGCGGCGGGCTCTCGGGCCAGGCCGGCGCGCTGCGCCACGGCATCAGCCGCGCCCTGGTCAACTACGAGCCGGAGCTGCGCAAGATCCTGAAGCAGGCCGGGTTCCTGACGCGCGATGCGCGCGTGGTGGAGCGCAAGAAGTACGGCCGTGCGAAGGCCCGACGCAGCTTCCAGTTCTCGAAGCGCTGAGGCGCCGCGCCCGGACGCGACCCTGCGAGGGGGACATCCAGGAAGGGGGCGGAGCCGCGAGGTTCCGCCCCTCTTGCGTTCCGGGACATCCCGCCCCGAGAGTGGAGTCACGAAGGAGGACGCCATGGACCCGATCCGCGTGTTCATCGACGGCGAGGCCGGCACCACCGGGCTTCAGATCCGCGAGCGGATCGCCGGCCGACGCGACATCGCGCTGGTCCAGGCCGATCCCGCCCGCCGGAAGGACCCGGTCGCGCGCACCGAGGCGATGGCGCAGGCCGACCTCGTCGTGCTGTGCCTTCCCGACGAGGCCGCGCGCGAGGCGGTGGCGCTCGCCGCCGGGCTGCCCCAGGGCGGGCCGCGCATCCTCGATGCCTCGACCGCGCATCGGGTCGCCGAGGGCTGGGTGTACGGGTTTCCGGAGCTCGCGCCCGAACAGCCGGCGCTGATCCGCGCTGCGCGGCGGGTCGCCAATCCCGGCTGCTATCCCACGGGCGCGATCGCGCTGCTCCGCCCGCTGGTCGATGCCGGACTGCTGCCGCGCGACTACCCGGTGACGATCAACGCCGTCTCCGGCTATTCCGGTGGCGGAAAGTCGATGATCGAGGCCTACGAGGCCGGCACGGCGCCCGCCTTCGAGCTCTACGCGCTGACGCTGGAGCACAAGCACCTGCCCGAGCTGTTGCGCTATACCGGGCTCAGCCGGCGGCCGATCTTCGTGCCCTCGGTCGGCAATTTCCGCCAGGGCATGCTGGTGAGCGTGCCGCTGCATCTCGACACGCTGCCCGGCGCGCCGCAGGCATCCGACCTCGAGGCTGCGCTGGTCGCGCGCTACGCCGGGTGCGAGTATGTGACGGTCGTGCCGGCGCAGGGTGCGAAGCAGCTCGAGCCGCAGGCGTTGAACGGCACCAACACGCTGGAACTGCGCGTGTTCGCCAACGAGGCGCGGCGGCATGCGGTGCTGGTCGCCAGGCTCGACAATCTCGGCAAGGGCGCGTCGGGTGCGGCGGTGCAGAACATCGAGGTGATGTTCGGGCTGAGCGAAGCAAGGAAAGCAGCATAGGGCAGGGGGGCGATCGGCCCCCGGCCACCCTCGAGGGCGCCCCTCCCCTTGGTCGGAGCGGAGCGCGGAGCCCGTAGTGCAGGGGGACCAGCGTGGTCCCCCCACCGCCTGGAGATCCCCATGCAAGGCCCCCTCTACCCCTTCCGCGGCATCACCCCGACGGTGCACGACACCGCATGGATCGCCCCCACCGCCGCCGTGATCGGCGACGTCCAGATCGGCGAAGGCAGCGGCGTCTGGTTCCACTGCGTCATCCGCGGCGACGTCAACATCGTGCGCATCGGCGCGCGCACCAACATCCAGGACGGCACGCTGATCCACGTGAACCGCGAGCGTTTCCCCTGCCTGATCGGCGACGACGTCACGATCGGACACATGGCGATCATCCACGCCTGCACGCTGAAGAACCGCGCCTTCGTCGGCATGGGCGCGATCGTGCTCGACGGCGCGGTGATCGAGGAGGGGGGGATGCTCGCCGCCGGCTCCGTGCTCACCCCCGGCAAGGTGATCCCGCCGGGCGAACTCTGGGCCGGCGCGCCGGCCCAGTTCATGCGCAAGCTCGACAAGCCGGGCGATGCGTTTTTCGACCGCACCGCGCCGCATTACGCCGCGCTCGCCGCCGAGTACCGCCGCGAGTACCGAGCGCTCGCGCTCGCCCGCGCCGCGGAATGATCCCGCGTCGCATCGCCCTGATCGGCGCGCTCGCGCTTGCCGCCTGCGACGGAGGCCCCGTGGAGACCGTTCAGATCCCCCCCGGTGCCCTGCCGGGGGCCGGCAACGCGCTCGCCCAGGCGGCCGAGGCCGCGCATCACATGCTGGTCGCACGGCCGGACACGCTTCTCGACCGGCCGGCCGATGCCGCCTATGCGCTGATGCTCTACGAGATCGCCACCATCGAGGCCGCTGCCGGCCGGCTGGCGGATCCGTGGCCGGGACGGCTGATGCGCGAGGCGCGTCCGGTGGTGCGCGCTGCGGCGGGAATCGCCAGCGAGGCGACCGCGCAGCAGGTCGTCGATGCCCTCTGGGCCGCGTCGCAGGCGCTCCGCCGCGACGACGAGCCGGGCGCGCGTGCCGCTCTCGTCCCCCCCGCTGTGCTGCACACCGAGATCGCGCGCGACCGGCTGCAGCGCTACACCGTGCCGGCCCAGGGGGTGCGGGCGCTCCGGAGCCTGAAGGCGGCCCTCGAACGCGAGGCCGGTCCGCCGCGTTGACGGCAGTGGGCCGGCAGCCGGGCGGCTACTGCGCCGTCACCTTCACGTAGCTGCCCGGTGCGGGCTCGATCACCGCGAGCTTGCCGTCGCCGGGCTGGCGCGCCGGCACCTTCGCCTTGGAGAGCGAGGCCACCCAGCGCTGCCAGTCGGGCCACCAGCTGCCCGCGAGTTCGGTCGCGCCGGCGAGCCACGCCTCGGGGTCAGGCGGCAGTTCGGTGTTCACCCAGTGGCTGTACTTGCCGGCGTCCGGCGGGTTCACCACCCCGGCGATGTGGCCCGAGGCGGCGAGGACGAAGCGCTTGCGGCCGCCATAGATCTGGGTCGCCTTGTAGCACGCCTTCCATGGCGCGATGTGGTCCTCGCGCGTCGCGAGGATGTAGCTCGGCACCGTGATGCGCCCGAGATCGATCGGCGTGCCGCCGAGCGTGATCCCGCCCGGCTGCGACAGCCTGTTCTCCTGGTACATCTTGCGCAGGTAGAAGCTGTGCATCGCCGCCGGCATGCGGGTGCTGTCGCTGTTCCAGTAGAGCAGGTCGAACGGGAACGGCTCCTGCCCGAGCAGGTAGTTGTTCACCACGAACGACCAGATCAGGTCGTTGGCGCGCAGCATGTTGAAGGTCGCAGCCATCTCGCTGCCGTCGAGATAGCCCTTCCTCTGCATGCTCTCCTCGAGCGCCTTCAGCTGCTCCTCGTCGATGAAGACGGTGAGCTCGCCGGCCTCGGCGAAGTCGACCAGCGTGGTGAAGAAGGTCGCGGCCTTGATCCGCGAATCGTCCTTCGCCGCCATGTGCGCGAGCGTGCAGGCGAGCAGCGTGCCGCCGAGGCAGTAGCCGATCGCGTTCACCTCGCGCTCGCCGGTCGCCTGCTCGATCGCATCCAGTGCCGCGAGCGGGCCTTCCAGCATGTAGTCCTCGAAGGTCTTCTCGGCGAGGCGCTCATCGGGATTGACCCAGGAGATCATGAAGACGGTATGGCCCTGCGCCACGGCCCAGCGCACGAAGCTGTTCTTCGGCCGCAGATCGAGGATGTAGTACTTGTTGATCCAGGGCGGCGTGATCAGGAGCGGCCGCTTCAGGACCGTCTCCGTGCTCGGTGCATACTGGATGAGCTGCATCAGGTCGTTCTGGAAGACCACCGCCCCGGGCGTGGTGGCGATGTTCTCGCCCACCTTGAACGCCTCGTAGTCGGTCATCTTGATGTGGAGCTTGCCCTTGCCGCGCTCGAGGTCGGCCAGCAGGTTGTTCAGCCCGCGCACCAGGTTCTCCCCGCCCGTCTCCACCGTGCGGCGCAGCACCTCGGGGTTGGTCAGCAGGAAGTTGGTCGGCGCCAGCGCATCGACGAACTGGCGCGCGTAGAAGTCGAGCTTCTGCGCGGTCTTGTCGTCCAGCCCGTCGACGTTCTTGACGATGTTCTGCACGTAGCGGGCCGAGAGCAGGTAGGACTGCTTGATGAAGTCGAAGACCTCGTTCTCGTGCCAGTCCTCGTGCTTGAAGCGGCGATCGCCGGGCGGCGGCGCGACCACGGGTTCGGGCGTGTCGCCCATCAGCCGGCGCGCGGTGTTCTGCCAGAGCAGCATGTAGTCCTGCCAGAACGACATCTGCGCCTGCACGAGCTTGGCCGGATTTGCCATCATGCGCGCGGTCATCTCGAGGAAGGCGCTGCCGATGTTGAGCGGATCGAAGCCCGGCATCTGGGCGTCGTTCTGGCGCTTGAGGAACTCCATCACGATCCGCTGGCTGCGGCTCGCGATGTCGGCCATGTTGCGCGACAGGAGGGCGGGGTCAGGCATCTTGAAGGCCTGGCCGGCCTTGTCCTCTGCCATCGATCGGGGCGTCCTTTCGGCGTCGGGCGCGGGAGGTTGTCGGATGCGCGCGGACCCTAGTGCGCCGGGCATGGGGGATCAAGCGAAGCGGCCGGTTCTCGGCCGCGCGCGGGTGGCATGTCTCGTCCTGCTCGCGCTCGCGTCATGCGGGCCGCGCGGCGACCCGCTGGAGGCGGTGCGCGTCGCCGCCGGGCGCGCGCCGACGGCGGAGCTGCCGCCGGTGCCGGGGGCGGACCGACCCTACCCCGGTCTGGGCTCGGTGCCGGAGCGGCCTGTGCCGCCCTCGGCCGAGGCCCGGCGGCGGATCGCCGAAGCGCTGATCGCCGATCGCGAGAATGCACGCCATGTCGGCGCCCCGGTCATGCGCCCTGACGCGGCCGCGCCGCCGGCGCCCGCGGTCCAGTCTGCGCCGCTCGAGGCCCCGCCGGCAACCCCGCTCGGCGCGGCGGAGCGCGGCGCTTCCGTGCCGGGCGCGGTCGCGCCGCTGGTGCCGCCGCCGGCACCGCC
>NZ_VIKA01000148.1 GCF_006704265.1 Elioraea sp. Yellowstone
CGCGGGCCGCGACGCCCCCCCCACCTCGGCGGTGCGCGGACTGCTCGAACAGGTGCTCGCCGCCGCGCTGCGCTTTGCCGGGCCGAACGCGCCGGCCGAGGGCGAGGCGGAGGACGAGGCGGCGGCCGAGACGGAAGCCGGCGAGACCGGCGAGACCGGCGCGACGCCCGGACCGCGGGCGCGCGGCGCTGCCCGGCCCGGGGAGATCGCCACCCGCGAGGACGCGCTCCGGCTGCTCGAGGAGGTCGCCCGTTGGTTCCGCCGCAGCGAACCGCACTCGCCCCTCTCCTACACGCTGGAGGAGGCGGTGCGGCGCGGCCGCATGACGCTGCCGGACCTGCTGCAGGAGACGCTGCCGGACGAGACCGCGCGCAACGCCTTCCTCACCGCGCTCGGCATCCGCCCGCCCGCCCCGCCCGAGGAGTGAGGCCGCCTCCCGCCTGGGACGGCCGAGACGCGGATCTCTGCCGGTTCGTGCCGCGATGGGATCGTGTTGACCGCGCGGTTGGGCGCGCCGTATCGTCTTCCCGTACCGGATGCCGCGCTGCGGTGCCGAGCGATTTGGCCTGTCCGGAGACCATAGCGAAGGAGGAGAGGCGCGCATGGCGAGCGTTCACGAGAAGCTGACGCGCGTCCGTCGACCGCGTGTGCACATCACCTACGAGGTGGAGACCGAGGGGGCGATGGTGGAGCGCGAGCTTCCCTTCGTCGTCGGCGTGCTGGGGGATTTCTCCGGCGATCCCACCCAGCCGCTGCGGCCGCTGAGCGAGCGCAAGTTCGTCCAGATCGACCGCGACAACTTCAACGACGTGATGGCGCGGATGAATGTCGGCCTGAATCTGAAGGTCGACAACAAGCTGGCCGACGACGGCAGCCAGATGGCCGTCAACCTGAAGTTCAACAGCATCGAGGACTTCGAGCCGGGCCGCATCGTCGAGCAGGTGCCGGCGCTGAAGGCGCTGCTGGAGACGCGCAACAAGCTGCGCGATCTCATGAGCAAGGTGGATCGTTCCGAGGAACTGGAGGGCCTGCTCGAGCAGGTGCTGCAGAACGAGGAGAAGCTGAAGGCGCTGTCGGCCGAGCTCGGCCTCGACAAGAAGGAGGAGTGATCCGATGGCCGAAGCGCAAGCCACCCCCGAAGGCGCCGCCGCGACCACGGTCGAGGCTGAAAGCCTGCTCGGCGCGGCGATCGCCGCCACCAAGCAGACCGAGAAGGATCGCGCCGCCGAACTGATCCGGACGCTCACCGAGGAGGCGCTGAAGGGGACGGTCACCTTCAACAAGAACCTGACGGTCACCTTCAACCGCGCGATCGAGGCGATCGACCGCAAGCTCTCGGCCCAGCTCGCCGAGATCATGCACCAGCCGGCCTTCACCAAGCTCGAGGGCAGCTGGCGCGGCCTGCACTACCTGGTGATGAATTCCGAGACCGGCACCAGCCTCAAGATCCGGGTGCTGAACGTCACCAAGCGCGAGCTCAACCGCGACCTGACGAAGGCGACCGAGTTCGACCAGAGCCAGCTCTTCAAGAAGATCTACGAGAACGAGTTCGGCACCCCGGGGGGCGAGCCCTACGGCGCCCTGATCGGCGACTACGAGTGGACCAACCACCCGGACGACGTCGAGACGCTGCGCCTGATCAGCAATGTCGCCGCGGCTTCCTTCGCGCCCTTCATCTCGGCGGCGGGCGCCGGGCTGTTCGGCTTCCAGGACTGGACCGAGCTCTCCAAGCCGCGCGACCTCGCCAAGATCTTCGACACCGCCGAGTACATGAAGTGGCGCTCGTTCCGGGACACCGAGGACGCGCGCTTCGTCAGCCTGGTGATGCCGCGCGTGCTGGCGCGCCTGCCCTACGGCGCCAACACCAAGCCGATCGAGGAGTTCGGCTACGAGGAGGCGCCCTACAACGAGGCCGGCCAGCCCCAGGCGATGGGCCACCACGACTACTGCTGGATGAACGCCGCCTATGTGATGGGGGCGCGCCTGACGGACGCCTTCGCCAAGTACGGGTTCTGCACCGCGATCCGCGGTGCCGAGGGCGGCGGCAAGGTCGAGAACCTGCCGACCCATGTCTTCACCTCCGACGACGGCGATCCGGACACCAAGTGCCCGACCGAGATCGGCATCACCGATCGGCGCGAGAACGAGCTGTCGAATCTCGGTTTCCTGCCGCTCTGCCACTACAAGAACACTGACTACGCGGTGTTCTTCGGCGCGCAGACGGCACAGAAGCCGAAGAAGTACGACCGGCCGGAGGCGACCGCGAACGCGGCGATCTCCGCGCGCCTGCCCTACATCATGGCGACCAGCCGGTTCGCCCACTTCCTCAAGGTGATGGCGCGCGACAAGATCGGCTCCTTCATGGAGGCGACCGACTGCGAGAAGTGGCTGAACCGCTGGATCTCCAACTACGTCAACGGCAACCCCAACGCGGGGCCGGAGATGAAGGCCCGCTACCCGCTGCGCGAGGCGCGCGTCGAGGTGAAGGAGATTCCGGGCAAGCCGGGTGCCTACAACGCCGTCGCGTACATGCGGCCCTGGCTGCAGATGGAGGAGCTCACCACCTCGATGCGGATGGTCGCGCGCATCCCGCAGAAGGCCTGAGCCGGGGAGCCGGAACGGGATCGTGACGGAGGGCGGCTCCCCGGTTGGTGCGGCCGCCCCGCTGCGCGACGCGGTGCTGGCCGGCGCCCTGTTCGGCCCGGCGGGCGAGGCGGCGGCCGAGCGGCTGGCCGCCTTCGTCGCCGGCGAGGCCGCCCCCCTCACCGCGTGGTTCGGCGCGGCGGAAGCGGCACGGCTGATCGCGGACGCCGAGGCGCTCAGGCTCGCCCTCGACCGCGACGTCGCGGCGCTGGACGCGATGCTGGCCGACCAGGTCGACGCGATCCTCCACCACCCGCGCTTCGCCCGGCTCGAGGGGGCGTGGCGCGGGCTGCAGTGGCTGGTGGCCGAGGCGGGCGCGCTGCCGCGCGTGAAGATCAAGGTGATCACGCTGCCTTGGTCCGAGCTCGTGCGCGATCTCGAGCGCGCGATCGAGTTCGACCAGAGCCGCATCTTCGAGAAGGTCTACGAGGGCGAGTTCGGCACGCCCGGCGGCGAGCCCTTCGGCCTGCTGATCGGCGACTACGAGGTGCGCCACCGGCGCAGCCCCGACCACCCGACCGACGATGTCGCGGCGCTCGCCGCGATGGCCTCGGTCGCGGCGGCCGCCTTCGCGCCCTTCGTCGTGAACGCCGACGCCTCGCTGTTCGGGCTCGAGCGCTTCGGCGAGCTCTCCGGCGTGCGCGACCTCGCTGCGATCTTCCGCACCCAGGAATACGCGCGCTGGCGCAGCCTGCAGGAGCGCGAGGATGCGCGCTTCGTCGGCGTGGTTCTGCCCCGCATGCTGGCGCGACCGGCGCACGCCAATGACGGCACCCGCGCCGACGGCTTCGTCTATGCCGAGGATGCCGGTCACGTCGCGCGCCGGCCATGGATGGGCGCGGTCTTCGCCTTCGCCGCGGTGGTGGCGCGCGCGGTCTCGGCCCATGGCTGGCCGGCCGACGTGAAGGGCACGGATCGCGACCGGATCGGCGGCGGGCTCGTCACCGGCCTGCCGGTCGAGCGCTTCCCGGCGGACCGCGCCGGCGTCGGACCCCGCTTCGCCACCGAGATCGCGCTCACCGACCGCCAGGACCAGGATCTCTCCGAACTCGGCTTCATCCCGCTCACCTGGCTGCGCAACACGCTGGAGGCCGCCTTCGGTGCCTGCCGCTCGCTCCAGGTCGCCAGGACCTACACGGGCGAGGGGGGTGCCGCGGCGAGTGCCAATGCGCGCCTCTCGGCGCAGCTCTCGACCATGCTCTGCGTCAGCCGCTTCGCCCACTACGTGAAGATGATCGGACGGGAGAAGGTCGGCTCCTACGCCACGCCCGAGGAGTGCGAGACGCTGCTGCGCACCTGGCTCGCCCGCTACGTGAACGCCAACACCCGTGCCGGTGCCGAGACGATGGCGCGCTATCCGCTTGCCGCCGCGCAGGTCCAGGTGACCGAGCTGCCGGGCCGGCCGGGCCAGTACGGCTGCACCATCCACCTGCAGCCGCAGTTCCAGCTCGATGACGTGGCGGCAACATTCCGTCTCGTCACGGAAGTCCCGTCGAGGAGCGCCGCATGACCGATCCGACCGGCCAGACCTCCGATCCCGCCTCCGCCGGCGCGCTGTTCCGCGCGGGCAGGCTCGACGACGCGGTGGCGGCGGCGAATGCCGCGGTGCGCAAGGCGCCGACCGATCCGGGCCCGCGCATGCTGCTCGCCGAGCTCCTGCTGTTCCAGGGCAATCTCGAGCGCGCGGACACGCTGATGGACGCGCTCACCGCGATGGAGCCGGGGCTCGCCCTGCAGGCCGCGGCGTTCCGCCAGCTCGTGCGCGCCGAGCAGGCGCGCCGGCAGATCTGGACCGAGGGACGCGTGCCGGAGTTCCTCGGCGAGCCGAGCCCGCATCTGCGCCGCATGCTCGCCGCGCTGGTCACGCTGCGCGCGGGCGACGCGGCCGAGGCGATGCGCCTGCTGGACGAGGCGGAGGCGAACCGTCCGCCGGCCGCGGGGCGGGAGGGCGACGTGCCCTTCACCGACTTCCGCGACGCCGACGACCTCTGCTCGGGCTTCTTCGAGGTGCTGACCACCACCGGCAAGTGCTTCTGGGTGCCGACCGAGCGCGTCGCCTCGGTCGAGTTCCACGCCCCCGAACGGCCGCGCGATCTCTTCTGGCGGCGCGCCAGCATGTCGGTGCGCGATGGCCCCGACGGCGACGTCTACATCCCGGCGATCTATGTCGGCGACCAGGCGGGTCAGCCCGATCCGATCCGGCTCGGACGCGCGACCGACTGGGTGGGCGGCGAGGGCGCACCGATGCGCGGCCTCGGCCAGCGGGTGTTCCTGGTCGGCGACGAGGGGCGCGGGGTGATGGAGCTGACCACGCTCACCTTCGGCGCGCCGTCGTGATGCGCGGGCCGTCGCAATGATCCGGTTCCGGTGACGAGGGACGACCGCCCATGCTGAGGCCGGGGGAGCGGCCGCCGCGCGTCCAGCTCTCGGTGCTGGACCGGCTGCTCGACGACGAGCCCGACCGGCCGCAGGACCGTCCACCCTCGCCGGCCGAGACCCTCGCGGCGCTCAGGCGCGCGGTGCGGCGCGATCTCGAGGCGCTGCTGAACGCGCGCCAGCGCTGGCGTTCCTGGGCGCCGGAACTCGCCGAGCTCGCGCTCTCGCCGCTGAACTACGGCGTGCCCGACTTCACCGCCGGCTACTTCGCCGCCGAGGAGCGGCGCGAGGCGTTCCGGCGCGCCACCGAGGCGGCGATCCGCGCCTTCGAGCCGCGGCTGCGCAACGTCAAGGTCGCGCTCGCCAAGTCCCAGGACGATCTCGACCGCACGCTCCGGCTCAGGATCGAGGCGCTGATGATCGCCGATCCCGAGCCCGAGCACGTCACCTTCGACACCGCCTTCGACGCCTCGGCCATGGCGTTCCGCGTGCAGGGTTCGGCCGCTGTCTGACATCGACGACATCCTGCCCTACTACAACCGCGAGCTGGCCTATGTGCGCCGGCTCGCGGCCGAGTTCGCGCAAGCGCATCCCAAGATCGCCGGCCGGCTCCGGCTCGCCCCCGACGCGATCGACGATCCCCATGTCGCCCGCCTGATCGAATCCTTCGCCTATCTGACCGCGCGGGTGCGCCACAAGCTCGACGACGAGTTCCCCGAGCTGACCGACGCACTGCTCGGCGTGCTCTATCCGCACTACCTCGCGCCGGTCCCCTCCGCCGCGATCGTCCAGTTCACGGGCCTGCCGAGCGCGACCGCGCCGTATACGGTTCCCGCCGGCACCAGCCTCGACACCGAGCCGGTCGGCGGCGAGCGCTGCCGCTTCCGCACCACCTACCCGGTGACGCTGGCGCCGATCGCCATCGACACCGTGCGGCTCTCCGGCCTGCCGCTGCAGGCGCCGGCCAATCCCCAGGCGCGCGGCGTCGTCGGCAGCATCCGGATCGGCCTCAACTGTCTTGCCCCCGAGATGACCTTCGCCCAGCTCGGCATCGACCGGCTGCGCTTCTTCCTGCGCGGCGTGCCGCAGGTGGCCTTGCCGCTCCACGAGCTCATGGTCAACAACACGGTCTCGGTCGCGCTCGCCGACAGCCCGAACGATCCCGCGCCGGTGATCCTGCCGCGCGGCGCGGTGCGCGAGGTCGGCTTCGCGCCCGACGAGGCGCTCCTGCCCTGGCCCGCGCGCGGCTTCGCCGGATTCCGGCTGCTGACGGAATATTTCGCCTTCCCCGAGAAGTTCCTGTTCGTCGACCTCGTCGGGCTCGAGGCGAAGACGCTGGTCTCGGGCGGCAACCGGCTCGAGATCTTCCTCTATCTCGACCGCGCCATGCCTGAGCTCGAGAGGCTCCTGGGCGCGGAGGCGCTGGCGCTCGGCTGCACGCCGGTGGTGAACCTGTTCCCGCATCGCTGCGACCCGCTCGCCCTCGACGGCACGGCGGGCGAACTCCGCGTGGTGCCGGATGCGCGCCGGCCGACCGCGCTCGAGGTCTGGTCGGTCGATGCCGTGCGCGAGAGCCGTCCGGGCAGCCCGGTGCGCGTCTGGCGCCCGTTCTACCGGCTCGATCCGTCGTCGCCGCCGGAGGCGGAGGCCGAGGCGCCGCGCTACCAGGTGGTGCGCCGCGCGGCCACCCCGCCGCTCCCGGGCACCGACGTCTTCGTCGCGCTCGCCGATCCGGCCTTCGATCCCGAACGGCCGGCCGATTCCACGCTCTCGATCGACGCCACCTGCTGCAACCGCGACCTGCCGGCGGCGCTGCCCTTCGGCGGCGGACGGCCGCGCCTCACACCGGTCGAGGGGCTGGGCGGCGTCGCCGCGATGGCGATGCTGACGGCGCCCACGCCCACGCTCCGGCGCACGGCGCGCGAGGGCGGCCATTGGGCGCTCATCTCGCATCTCGCCCTGAACCACCTCTCGGTCACCGGCGGGACGGAGGGCGCGGCGGCGCTGCGCGAGATCCTGCGGCTCTACGACCTGCGCGACCTGCCCGAGACGCGTGCGGCGATCGAGGGGGTGGTCGCGGTGACCGCCGAGCCCGGGGTCGCGCGGGCGCCGGGCGGGCGGATGGGGGCCTTCGTCGGCGGGCTCGACGTGCGCCTCACCCTCGATCCGCGCGCCTTCGCCCAGGGCGCGTTCCTGTTCGCCTCCGTGGTCGAGCGCTTCCTCGCCCTGCACGCCAGCGTCAACAGCTTCGTCCGGCTGACCGCCGCCTTCGCTGGTCGACCGGGCGCGATCCGCACATGGCCGCCACGCGCCGGCGCCGAGCCGCTCCTGTAGTCGAGCGGCTCGCGCGCGAACCCGAGCGCTTCGCGCTCGTCGATGCGCTGCGGGTGCTCGAAGCCGCCGCGCGCGCCGAGCTCCGGCGCGACCCGAGGCGCGCCCCGCGTGCGCCGCTCGGCGG
>NZ_VIKA01000149.1 GCF_006704265.1 Elioraea sp. Yellowstone
GCGCAGGAGCGCGGTCGCGACATCGCGCAGCACGATCGCCTCGTCCTCGAGCCCCTCCGGCGGCGGCAGGCCGACCGCCCCGGCGAGCCCACGCGGGCTCGGCACCACGGGCTCGGCCGGGCGGACGAAGGCGAACAGCTCGAGGATGTCGGCCGCTGCGAAGGGACCGAGGCCGAGCCGGCGCGCGGTCGCCGGCAGGTGGCAGACGATCGGCGGCGGCACGTCCTTCAGCCGCGCGCGCAGGCGGCGCGTCTCCTCGACCACGAGTTCGCCGTCCGGGAACAGCAGCGCGCCGCGGTGGTGGCGCGCGGCCAGCACCGGCCCGTCGGGCAGCACCAGGCGCGGGCGGTGCTCGCTCATCGCCGCGCCCGCATCCTCGCATTGACCGGATTCCGCCCGCTACCTAGGGTGCGACGATGACGCCCACGCATCCCTCGCCCTCGGCGGAGCTCCGCCACGTGCGCGCTTGGCCGTTCCAGGAGGCGGCGCGCGTGGCCGACCGGCTGGCCGCGACAGGCAAGGCCGAGGCGCTGTTCGAGACGGGATACGGGCCCTCGGGGCTCCCGCATATCGGCACCTTCGGCGAGGTCGTGCGCACCACCATGGTGCGCCACGCCTTCGGCCGCCTCTCGCCGCTGCCGTCGCGGCTGATCGCCTTCTCGGACGACATGGACGGGCTGCGCAAGGTGCCTGAGAACGTGCCGAACCGCGAGATGCTGGCGCAGCATCTCGGCAAGCCGCTGACCGCGGTGCCGGATCCGTTCGGCACACACGAGTCCTTCGGCCACCACAACAACGCCCGGCTCCGCGCGTTCCTCGACCAGTTCGGCTTCGACTACGAGTTCGCCTCCTCGACCGAGTACTACCGCTCCGGCCGCTTCGACGCGGCACTCCGGCGCGTGCTCGAGGCCTATGACGAGGTGACCGCGGTGATCCTTCCGACGCTCGGGCCGGAGCGGCGCGCCACCTACTCGCCCTTCCTGCCGATCTGTCCGCGTACCGGACGGGTGATGCAGGTGCCGATCCTGGAGCGGAAGCTCGATGCCGGCAGCGTCGTCTGGCGCGACGAGGAGACGGGGCGGCTGGTCGAGACGCCGGTGACGCGCGGGCATTGCAAGCTGCAATGGAAGGCGGACTGGGCGATGCGCTGGTTCGCGCTCGGCGTCGACTACGAGATGTCGGGCAAGGACCTGATCGATTCCGTCCGTCTGTCCTCGCGCATCTGCCGCATCCTGGGCTCGGAGCCGCCGGAAAGCTTCACCTACGAACTGTTCCTGGACGAGAAGGGCGAGAAGATCTCGAAGTCGAAGGGCAACGGGCTGTCGGTCGAGGAGTGGCTGCAATACGCCCCGCCCGAGAGCCTTGCGCAGTTCATGTTCAACAAGCCGCAGACGGCGAAGCGGCTCTACTTCGACGTGATCCCGCGCGCGGTGGACGAGTATCTCGCCAATGTCGAACGGGCGCGCAGCGAACCTGCGGAGGCGCTGCCGAACAATCCCGCCTGGCACATCCATCTCGGGCGCATCCCCGACGACGCTGGCAGCCCGGTCTCCTACACCATGCTGCTCAATCTCGCCTCGGTGGTGAACGCGGAGCGGCCGGAGATGCTCTGGGGCTTCATCCGTCGCTACGCGCCGGACGCCACGCCCGAGCGCTGGCCGCTCCTGGCCGTGCTGGTGGAGCGCGCGATCGCCTACTACCGCAACTTCGTCCGCCCGTCGAAGCGCTTCCGTGACCCGACGCCGGAGGAGGCGGCAGCGCTGGCCGATCTCGCCGATGCGCTCGAGGCGGCACCCGCCGATGCCGATGCGGCGGTGCTGCAGGACATCGTCTTCGAGGCCGGCAAGCGCCACGTGCCGAAGGAGCGGCTGCGCGACTGGTTCGGCTGCCTCTACCAGGTGCTGCTGGGCCAGCAGGAGGGGCCGCGCTTCGGCGGCTTCGTCGCCCTCTACGGTGTGGCCGAGACGGTCGCGCTGATCCGCGGCACACTCGCGCGCGCGCGGCCGGGCGTGGCCTGACGGGACGGCACGCGGCGTGTCGGAGGGGCGGACCGCGTCGCTGCTCCGTCATGCCCCGGCGGTGTTGGGCATCGCCCTTCTGGTCGGCGCGCTCTATGTCGTGCAGCGCGAACTCGCGAGCCTGCGGCTCGACGACGTGCTGCACGCGATGGATGCGATGCCGCTGGCCTCGCTCGCGCTCGCCCTCGCGATCACCGTCGTCGCCTATCTGGTGCTCACGCTCTACGACGCGCTCGGCACGCGCTTCGTCGGCCATCCGCTCTCCTATGGACGGATCGCCTTCGCCTCATTCACCGCCTATGCGCTGTCGCACAATATCGGCTTCGCGATGGTGTCGGGGGCGGCGATCCGCTATCGGCTCTATGCGCTCTGGGGGCTCTCGGCCCTGCAGATCGCGGGCGTGGTGGCGTTCTGCAGCCTCACCTTCGTGCTCGGCGGGCTGACGCTCGGCGGCATCGTGCTGCTCGCGGTGCCGGAGGCCGTGCCCGGCTTCGGCGGCTGGGTCGCCACGCCGGTCATGCATGCCGTGGGCGTGGCGATGCTCGGCAGCGTCGCGGCCTACACGGTCGCCGGACGGCTGCGCGGGCGGCCGCTCCGCTTCGGCCGCACGGAGGTGCCGCTGCCCGGGCCGCGGCTCGCGGTGATGCAGGTCGCGCTCGCGACTGTCGATGTCGCGCTCACTGCGCTGATCTTCTATGTGCTGCTGCCCGAGGCGCCGGGCCTCTCCTTCCTCGTCTTCCTCGCGGTCTACGTCACCGCCTACACGGCGGCGATGGCGAGCCACGTGCCGGGTGGTCTGGGCGTGTTCGACGGCACGATCCTGCTGGGGCTGACCGACATCGTGCCGGCGGCGACGGTGGTCGGCGCGCTGCTGATGTTCCGGCTCTACTACTACATCCTGCCGCTGTTCCTTGCCGGCGCGCTGTTCGCGCTGAACGAGATCGTGCTGCGCCGTGTCGCGGTCGCGCGCGCCTTCGACCAGATGGCGCGCTGGGGCTCGCCCTTCGTGGCCCCAGTGCTGTCGGCCGCGGTGACGCTCGCCGGCGTGGTGATGCTGTTCCTCGGCACGGCGCCGCCGTTCCAGGCGCCGTTCGCCTGGGCCGGCGTGACCGCGCCGACGCCGATCGTCGAGGTGTCGCACTTCGCCGCCTCGATCCTCGGCGCCGCCCTGCTGGTGCTCGCCTACGGGCTGTGGCGCCATGTCACCATGGCGTGGGCGGCGGTTCTGGTGACGTTGACGCTCGCGGCCGGGCTCGCCGCGGTGAAGGGGCACGGCTGGCCGGTGCCGGCGATGATGCTGGCGATCGCCCTCTGCGTGCTGCCGTTCCGCCGCAACTTCTACCGCGACACGCGGCTCGTCGCGGAGCCGTTCACCGCCGGCTGGGTCGCCGCGGTCGTGGCGCTCGCCGTCTGCACCGTCAGCCTCGCGCTGTTCGCGCATCTGCGGCGCGACTGGGCAGCCGAGACCTGGTGGGCGTTCGTGCTGGTGGGCGATGCGCCGTGGAGCCTGCGCGGCACGATCGCGCTCGGGGTGGCGCTGCTGCTGGCGGCGCTGTTCCGCCTGCTGCGCCCCGCGCGCGTTGCCGCCCTGGCACCCTCGGGCGCGGCCGCGGAGCGCTACGCCGGGCTTGCCGGCGCGCCGGTGCCGTGCCGCGCCGATGGGCTGGTGTTCGGCGAGGCGCGCGCCGCCGCCGTCGCCTTCATGCGCCTCGACGGCATCTGGCTCGCGATCGGCGATCCGGTCGGCGATCCGCATGACCGCATCTCGGCAATCTGGCGCTTCCGCGACCTCTGCGAGCAGGAGAATGTCGATCCGGCGTTCTGGCGCGTGGGTCCCGAACTGCTGCAGGTCTACAGCGACATCGGGCTGACGCCGTTCCCCCTGACGGCGAGGGGCGAAGTCGCGCCCGAAAGCGCGGGCGACACGCCGCCTGCGGCGCACTACCTGGTCTGCCGGGCCGAGCGGGACCTGATGCGGCTTCTGCCGGTCGTGCCGGAACTGGCGCGGGCGATCGAGCGGATCGGCGAGCCGGCGTGAGCGGCACGGCGGGGGCCGCGAGAGCGGCTACTGGCTCGCCCAGACGATGCGGGCGATCCAGGCGACCTCGTCGATGTCGAGGCTGCGGCCGGGGAAGGCCGGATTGAGGGATGCGAGCTCGACCCGGCGGGCGGAGCGGCGCACCAGCTCCTTGGCCATGACCTCGCCCTCGGTGGTGCGCACCACCACGCGGTCGCCCCTGCGGGTCGGCGCCGCCGGCGAGGCGATGACGATGTCGCCGTCGCGGTAGACCGGCTCCATCGAGTCGCCCGAGATCTCCAGCGCATAGGCGTGGGGATCGCTGATGTTCGGGAGTTCGATCTCGTCCCACCCCCCGCCGACCGGGTAGCCGGCATCGTCGAAATAGGCGTCCGAGCCTGCCTGGGCGAGGCCGATCAGGGGGATGCGGCGGTTCGCCGGTGCGGCGGCGCGGCGCGGCGGCGGCGGCGAGCCGGTGACCAGGGCGGTGAAGGCCTCCAGGGGGGCGCCGACGGCGTCGAGGATCTTTGCGATGCTCTCGGTGGAGGGCCAGCGCGGCTTGCCGCCGGCCTCGCGCTTGGAGCGGTTGAAGGTGGTGGGGTCGAGCCCGGCCTTGCGGGCGAGGCCGGAGGTGGACAGCCCGTGTTCCGCGGCGAGCGCGTCGATCGCACGCCAGATGTCCTCATGCCGCATGGTAGGCACACTCTCCTACAGCTTGGCAGCGGGAGCACTAGGAATGAGTTCCGATTAGGCTTGCGGTCCGGGCACAACCGCGGGTAAATGTTCTTGTTTTGTTCACCGCCCCCCCTTTCTTTGTGACGAGGAAGGAATGCCCGCAGCCGCCTCCGACCGCCGCTATGCCCCCGTGCTCGCCAGCCCTGCCCGGACCGAGCCCTTCGCGACCGCCGAGGAAGCCTGGTTCTGGACCATCGCCGCGCTCACGGCCCGCAACGCCGGTGCCCGAATCGTCGCCGGGCTGGGTCTGAAGCCCCGCCCCTGCGAGCCGGACGACGTGATCCGCTGCCTGGACCGGCTCTACCGCCAGCGCCGCATCGAGATCGCCCATCTGCGCGTGCTGCGCCGCTACGGCGACCAGCAGATTCCGCCCGATCCGCGCCACCCGGGCGATCGCTCCGCGCACCGCCTGTGGCGCGAGGCGCTCGACCGGCTGGACTGGCCGCTGCGCATGAAGGGCATCGTCGCATGAGCCGGATCCCAGAGGATCCGCCGCAGAGCGCGATCTGGATCGCCTTCTCCGGTCGGGCCGACCTGCCCTGGCTCAGGCTGCTCCGACCGGGGTTCCGCCACTGCTTCGCCGCGCTTGCCGACAAGGCCGGCTGGACGCTGGTCGATCCCCTCGCGGGCCGGCTGGTCGTGCAGCGGCTCGCGGTCGCGCCGGACTTCGACCTGCCGTCCTTCTGGCGCCGGGCCGGGTTCCGCGTGCTCGGCCCCTTCACCCCGGCCCAGCCCGCGCGCAGCCTGCGGCTGCCGTTCGCCCCCTTCACCTGCGTCATCGCCTGCCTCAGACTGCTCGGGCTGTCCCGCCCCCTCGTGCTGACGCCGTTCGGCCTCTACCGGGCCCTGCGAGATCGTTGTCCGAAAGAAATATTAGGAAAAAAATCTTGACGCGGCGCAGCCCCCGTCGCTAGAAAGATCGGGCCAAGGGGCGGCGTGCGTCCCTTCGGCTCCATCCTCCCTCCCCGACTACGACGGCCGGCCCCCCTGGGCCGGCCGTCGGCTTGTCGGCCCGCATTCATCCCGAGGAGAGCCCGCATGGGTGGCCTGTTCCGCGCGCCCGTACCGCCTGCCCCGACCGGGGTGCCGGCCACCGCGCCGCCTGCGCCCGCCGCGACCGGCGAGGAGGAGATGCGCGCCCGGCGCCTCGCCGCGATCGAGGCGCGCCGGCGCGGCCTTGCGGGCACCGTCGCCACATCCTGGCGCGGCGTGCTCGCCGAGGCGCTGCCGTCCGCCACCCGCAAGTCGCTGCTCGGCGAATGAGGGACGCCGTGGCGCTCGACCCCGAGGCGATCCTCGCCCGCCACGCGCGCGCGCTCGCCCGTCGCCGCGCCTGGGACGGGATCTGGAAGGACTGCTACGATCATGCCCTGCCCGGCCGCCCGGGCGAGGCGGGCGTGCCGATCTACGACGGCACCGCGCCCGATGCCGTCGAGCAGCTCGCCGCCTCGCTGCTCGCCGAGCTCACCCCGCCCTGGATCCGCTGGTTCGGCTTCGCGCCGGGCCGCGCCGTGCCCCCCTCCCTCGCGGGCGACGCCTGGGCCGCCACGCTCGAGACCGCCGCCGAGACGCTCCACGCCGAGCTGGAACGGTCGAACTTCACGGTCGAGATGCACCAGTGCTTCCTCGACCTGGTGATCGCCGGCACCGCCTGCCTCGCGATCGAGGAGGCGCCGCCGGGCGAGCCGTCGAGCCTGCGCTTCGCCGCCGTGCCGCTCTCCGAGATCACGCTCGAGGAGGGGCCGGAGCGGCGCCTCGACACGGTGTTCCGCACCCTGCGCCTGACGCGCGACGAGATCCGCGCGCGTTTCCCGGACGCGCGCCTGCCGCGCGCGGTCGAGCGGATCGAGGATGCGGACGCCGAGCCACCGCGCCACGAGGTGGTGGAGGCCGTGCTGCCGGACCGGCGCGGCTACCACTATGCCGCGGTGCTGCGCGCGGGCGAGGAGCCCGCCGCGATGCTGGCCGAGGGGCGCTTCGCCTCCTCACCCTTCATCGCCTTCCGCTGGATGAAGGCGCCGGGCGAGACCTACGGTCGCAGCCCGGTGATGAAGGCGCTGCCCGACATCCGCACCGCCAACAAGGTGGTCGAGCTGATCCTGAAGAACGCCTCGATCGCGGTCACCGGGATCTGGCAGGCCGACGACGACGGTGTGCTGAACCCGGCGAACATCCGCCTCGTGCCGGGCGCGATCATCCCGAAGGCGGTCGGATCGTCGGGCCTCACGCCGCTCGCCGCTCCGGGCCGCTTCGACGTCAGCCAGCTCGTGCTCGACGACCTGCGCGCGCGCATCCGCCATGCCCTGCTGACCGACCGGCTGGGCCCGGTGCAGGGCGCGCGCATGACGGCAACCGAGGTGATGGAGCGCTCGGCCGAGATGACGCGGCTGCTCGGCGCCACCTTCGGCCGGCTGCAGACGGAGCTGCTCGCGCCGCTGATCGCGCGGTGCCTGGCGATCCTGCGCCGGCGCGGTCTCGCCCCCGCCTTCGGCCTCGACGGCGGGCTTGCGGCCATCGCCTGGCGCAGCCCGCTCGCCCAGATCCAGGCGCGCGCCGAGGCCGCCGGCGCACTGGCGTGGCTCGAGACCGTGCGCACGCTCGGGCCGGCGGCAGCGCACACCGCCGATC
>NZ_VIKA01000014.1 GCF_006704265.1 Elioraea sp. Yellowstone
ACGCGGTGGTGGACGAGGCCGGCGCTGCGGCGGCGTCGCGCGGGATGTCGGCCGTGGCCGCCGCGGGCAATGACGGGCCGCGCGCCCCGCCGCGCTATCCGGCCGCGCACGCTTGGGCGATCGCGGTGACCGGGGTGGACCGCAACGCGCGCATCTTCGCCCTGGCGGTGCGCGGGCCGCACATCGCCTTCGCCGCCCCCGGCGTCGATCTGCCCGTGCTGGTGGCCGCCGACCGCCCGCCGGTCCTGCGCTCGGGCACCTCCTACGCCGTGCCGTTCGTCGCCGCGGCGCTGGCGCTCGCCCGTGCCTCCGGGCTGGATGCGGACGTGGCGATCCGGCAGCTCGCCGCGGCGGCGCGGGACCTCGGCCCGCCCGGACGCGATCCGATCCACGGCTGGGGCCTCGTGCGCGCAGTCGGCGACTGCTGAGCGGCCCCCGACCTTGCAGCCCGGCGCGCAAGCCGCTAGGCGCCTCGCATGACTCGACCCGTGATGCTGGTGGTCCTCGACGGCTGGGGCTGGCGCGAGGAGACCGAAGACAACGCCGTCCGGCTCGCCCGCACGCCGCACTTCGACCGCCTCTGGGCCGAGTGCCCGCACGCCTTCCTGCGCACCTCCGGCAAGGATGTCGGGCTGCCGGACGGGCAGATGGGCAATTCCGAGGTCGGGCATCTGAACCTCGGCGCCGGGCGGGTGGTGATGCAGGAGCTGCCGCGCATCGACGCGGCGGTGGCGGACGGCTCGCTCGCGACGCTGCCGGCGCTGACGGCGCTGGTCGCGCGCACGACCGGCACCGTGCACCTGATGGGGCTCGTCTCGCCCGGCGGGGTGCATGCCCACCAGGACCACGCGCTGGCGCTCGCGCGCGCGGTGACGGCGGCGGGCAGGCCCGTCGCGGTGCATGCCTGGCTCGACGGGCGCGACACGCCGCCGCGCGCCGCGGCCGAGGACCTTCCGCCGTTCGTCGCGGCGCTGCCCGCGGGCGCACGCGTCGCGACGATCGCCGGCCGCTACTACGCGATGGACCGCGACAACCGCTGGGACCGAATCGAGCGGGCCTGGCGCGCGATCGTGCTCGCGGATGCGCCGCGCGTCGCGGAGCCGATGGCGGCGGTGCGTGCGGCGCATGCGCGGGACGTCACCGACGAGTTCGTGCCCCCCGCGGTGGTGGGCGACTACGCCGGCATGGCGGACGGCGACTCCGTGCTGTGCTTCAACTTCCGCGCTGACCGGGTGCGGCAGATCCTCGCCGCCCTGCTCGATCCCGGCTTCGACCGCTTCCCCCGTCCGCGCGTGCCCAAGCTCGCCGGGGCGGCCGGGATGACGCAGTACTCGGCCGAGCTCGCGCCGCTGATGGAGGCGCTGTTCCCGCCGCAGAGCCTGCACGGCATCCTCGGCGAGGTGGTGGCGGCGGCGGGCAGGACGCAGCTCCGCATCGCCGAGACCGAGAAGTATCCGCATGTCACCTATTTCCTGAACGGCGGGCGCGAGGAGAGCTTTCCCGGTGAGGAACGGATTCTCGTGCCCTCGCCGAAGGTCGCGACCTACGACCTCAAGCCGGAGATGAGCGCGCCCGAGGTGACCGAGCGCGCGGTGGCGGCGATCCGGTCGGGGCGGTTCGACCTGATCGTGCTCAACTTCGCCAATCCCGACATGGTCGGGCACACGGGCAGGCTGGACGCGGCGATCCGCGCGGTCGAGACGGTCGATGCGGGGCTCGGGCGGATCGCCGAGGCGGTGGCCGAGGCGGGCGGTGCGCTGCTGGTGACGGCCGACCACGGCAACGCAGAGCTGATGCGCGATCCGGTGACGGGCGGGCCGCACACCGCGCACACGACCAATCCGGTGCCGGTGCTGCTGATGGGCGGGCCCGCGGGCGCCCGGCTGCGTGATGGCCGACTTGCCGATGTCGCGCCGACGCTGCTCGCGCTGATGGGGCTCGCCCAGCCCGAGGCGATGACGGGGCGGAGCCTGCTCGCCGATCCGGCGCGGGACCGGACATGCCCGGGCCATGGGTTGCCGGGCACGACAGGCAGCGGCTAGGCTCACGACTGGTGGGGCGGATCGCCAAGCCGCACGACGGATCGCGGCCGTCCGGCCATCGCCCGGTCGCCCCGCGGGGAGCGGTGAGGGCCGAGGACGCGGGGCACCGGCGCGAGCCGTCCAGCCCATGAGGCTGCGGAGACACGCGCGCCGCCAACCATGCCATCGGACGAGGAAGGGGACGGGACGACCATGACGACACGACGCGAACTGCTGACCGCCGGCGCGGCGCTTGCGGCCGCCGGGGCCCTGCCGCGGCCGGCGCTGGCGCAGGGCGCCCGGCGCAGCGTGCTGCGCGTGGTGCCGCACGCCAACCTGACCGTGATCGATCCGATCTGGACCACCGCCTACATCACGCGCAACGCCGGCTTCATGGTCTGGGACACGCTGTTCGGGCTGGATTCCCAGTTCCGCCCGCAGCCGCAGATGGCCGCGGGCCACACGCTCTCGGACGACCGCCGGGTCTACACCATCACGCTGCGCGAGGGGCTGACGTTCCACGACGGGACGCCGGTGCGCAGCGCCGACTGCGTCGCCTCGATCAAGCGCTGGGCGGTGCGCGATGCGATCGGCCAGAAGCTCGCCACCCTGGTGGACGAGTACCGCGTGCTGGACGACCGCCGCTTCGAGATCCGGCTGAAGCAGCCCTTCGCGCTGACGCTGTTCGCCCTCGGCAAGCCGGCGAGCAATGTCTGCTTCATCATGCCCGAGCGGGTCGCCGCGACCGATCCGAACACGCAGATCGCGCCCGAGGACGTGATCGGCTCCGGCCCCTTCCGCTTCAAGCGCGACGAATGGAACCCCGGGGCGCGCGCGGTCTGGACGAGAAACCCCGACTATCGGCCGAGGAGCGAGCCGGCCGACTGGGTCGCGGGCGGCAAGCGGGCGAACTTCGAGCGCGTCGAGTGGCACATCATCCCCGACGCGGCCACCGCCGCGGCGGCGCTGCAGTCGGGCGAGGTCGACTGGTGGGAGACGCCGCTCGCCGACCTGTTCCCGGTGCTGCGGCGGGACCGCAACATCGTCCTCGAGCAGATGAACCCGCTCGGCGAGATCGGCATCCTGCGCTTCAACCACCTGCACCCGCCGTTCGACAAGGCCGGCGTGCGCCGCGCGCTCGCGATGGCGATGAACCAGGCCGACTACATGCAGGCGATCGTCGGCAATGATCCGGCGCTGTGGAAGCACGCCGGGTTCTTCACGCCCGGCACACCGATGGCGACCGAGAGGGGCCTGGAGGCGCTGAAGGGCCCGCGCGACATCGAGGCGGCGAAGCGTGCCCTGGCGGAAGCGGGCTACAACGGCGAGAAGGTGGTGCTGCTCGCGGCGACCGACATCCCGATCACCAACGCCCAGAGCCAAGTGACAGCGGAGGTGCTGCGCCGGCTCGGCGTGAACCTCGAGTATGTCGCCACCGACTGGGGCACGGTCGTGCAGCGGCGGGCCTCGCGCGAGCCGGTGGAGCGGGGCGGCTGGAGCCTGTTCCACACCTGGTGGGCGGGGTTCGACCACGCCAATCCCGCCGCGCATCTGTCGCTGCGCGGCAACGGCACGGGGCCGGGGAGCTGGTTCGGCTGGCCGACCAGCCCGCGGCTCGAGGAGCTGCGCGAGGCGTGGTTCGCGGCACCCGACGAGGCCGAGCAGGCGCGCATCTGCGAACGGATGCAGATGGTGGCGCTCGAGGATCTGCCCTATGTGCCGACCGGGCAGTTCTTCATCCCCTTCGCGTTCCGGCGCGACATCACCGGCATCCTGAAGGGGCCGATGCCGCTGTTCTGGAACGTCGCGCGGAGCTGAGGCGGCGGTCGTCCTGCGCCCGGGCCTCGCCGGATCGGACGGGCGGCGCGGCGCACGGTCGGGGCCGGCTGCCCGCAGGGCGAGGCGGCGGGGCGTTCACAGGTCCCGCGCCATGCGTGCGCCCCGGTCTGCCGCATTTGTGTGCAGGCTCGGCCCACCCCTTGCCTTGATCGGCCCCGAAGCGGAGCGATACCCTGTGTGATCGGCGGATCCCGGGGTGACGGCCCCGCGCGGCGCACCGCGCCTGAACGGACGGTCTGGTATGAAGGTCTCTTTCCGCTCGGCTCTCCTCGCTGCGGCGATCGCGTTCGGCGCCGGCGCGGCGCTGAACCACCCGGTTGGCGACTGGCTCGGCGCGCGCCTCGGTCTCGGCGCGCTCGCCCAGGACGGGGGCCGGGCCGACACCTACCGGCTGCTCTCGCTGTTCGGCGACGTGTTCGAACGCATCCGCGCCGAGTACGTCGAGCCGGTGAACGACCGCGAGGTGATCGAGGCGGCGATCAACGGCATGCTGACCAGCCTCGATCCGCACTCCGGCTACATGAACCCGCGCACCTTCCGCGACATGCAGGTGCAGACGCGCGGCGAGTTCGGCGGGCTCGGCATCGAGGTGACGCAGGAGGGCGGCTACATCAAGGTGATCAGCCCGATCGACGACACCCCGGCCTTCCGCGCGGGGGTGAAGGCCGGCGACCTGATCACGCATATCGACGGCCGCTCCGTGCAGGGGCTGACGCTGAACGAGGCGGTCGAGCGGATGCGCGGGCCGCCGCGCACCGAGATCAAGCTGACGATCCGGCGCGAGGGCGCCGCCCAGCCGATCCAGATGACGATCGTGCGCGACATCATCCGCATCCAGTCGGTGCGCGCGCGGCTCGAGGACGATGTCGGCTACATCCGCATCACGAGTTTCAACGAGCAGACCGATGCCGGCCTGCGGCGGGCAGTCCAGCAGCTGCGCAGCCAGGGCGGGGCGCGCCTGAAGGGCTTCGTCATCGACATGCGCAACAACCCGGGCGGGCTCCTGGACCAGGCGGTGTCGGTCTCGGACGACTTCCTCGACCAGGGCGAGATCGTGTCGACGCGCGCGCGCCGGCCCGAGGACGCGCAGCGCTACAACGCCAAGCCGGGCGACATCGCCGCCGGTCTGCCGCTCGTGGTGCTGATCAACGGCGGCTCCGCCTCGGCGAGCGAGATCGTCGCCGGCGCGCTGCAGGACCACCGCCGCGCGGTGGTGATCGGCACGCGCAGCTTCGGCAAGGGCTCGGTGCAGACGGTCATGCCGCTGCCCGGCAACGGCGCGATCCGGCTGACGACCGCGCGCTACTACACGCCCTCCGGCCGCTCGATCCAGGCAACCGGCATCCAGCCGGATGTCGTGGTCGAGCTCTACGAAGGCGAGGCCAGGGCCGAGGCGCGCGACCGCGAGGCGAACCTGAACCGCGCCCTCTCGAACGACGGCGGCAACGGCGCCCGCCCGGCCCCGATCGCCCCGCCCGCCCTGCCGCCGGGCTTCGTCGAGGCCTCGTCGAACCCGCCCAAGCCGCCCGGCGAGGGACAGCCGCCGATCCAGTTCGGCGACGTCGCGCGCGACTACCAGTTGCAGCGCGCGATCGAGCTGGTGCGGGGGCTGGCGGTGATGCGGCGGGCGTCGAACTGAACATCGCGCGCGACGGCACCCGACATGGCTGAACGGATCGGCGGCGGGCTGTCGCCTGCATGGCGCGCGCTGATCGCCTTCTGGCTGGTGCTGCTGGCCGGCGGCGCCGGGCTGGTCGCATGGCTCGAACTCGCCCCCCCGCCCGACTCCCCCGCCGTCGAGCGCGTGCCGGCTGCGCAGCCCGGTGACGCAGGCGCGACCGCGCGAAGCGATGCCGGCCGACCGGACGGACCGTCACCGGGCACCGCCGCCGACGGACGGCCGGCAGGCCTCGATGCCGAGCCCCGTCCGGAAGGGCTCGGCACGCCCGCCCCCGCGCACACCGCGGCGCGGCCGGAGGGCCTCGCACCGGATGCTGTCCCGGAAGCCCGCCAGCCCTGGCGGGCCCATGCCCGCCCCTTCGACCAGTCCGACCGCAGACCGCGCATCGCCGTCATGGTGGTGGGGCTCGGGATCAGCGAGAGCGCCACCGCCACCGCGATCGAACGCCTGCCCGGCGAGATCAGCCTGGCGTTCTCACCCTACGGACGCGACGGCCTGCTGGAGCGCCAGGTCGCCGCCGCGCGCGCGGCCGGCCACGAGGTGCTGATCGGCCTGCCGATGGAGCCGGCGAACTTCCCGCTGAACGATCCGGGCCCGCAGGCGCTGCTCACCGGCCTGCCGCCGCCGGAGAACGCGGCGCGCCTCGCCTGGGTGCTCTCGCGCGCGCAGGGCTATGTCGGCGTCACCAATGCCGCCTCCGCCGTCCTGCGCGGCGAGCGCTTCACCGCCTCGGCCGAGGCGATGCGCCCGGTGCTGGAGACGCTGCGCGCGCGCGGCCTGCTCTACGTCGAGGCACGGCCCGGCGAACGCCCGCCGGCGATGGTGCCGGCGCGGACGGCCGACCTCGTGATCGACGAGCGGCCGGCGCGCGCCGAGATCGAGGCCCGGCTGGCCGAGCTCGAAGCGATCGCGCGCGAGCGCGGGGTCGCACTCGGCGTCTCGGGCCCCTCGCCCCTCTCGCTGGACCGGCTGGCCGCCTGGGCCCCCGGCGCGGCTGCGCGCGGCTTCGCCCTCGCCCCGGTCAGCGCCGTGGTGATCAGGCCGGCGACGGCCGCGCGGCCGTGAGCCGTGATCGCTCCCTGCTGCCCTACCGCCCGAATGTCGGCGCGGTGCTGTTCGCGCCGGATGGCCGCGTGCTGGTCTGCCGCCGCGCCGATCTGCCCAACGCGGAAGGCGCACCGGGCGGCTGGCAGCTCCCGCAGGGCGGGCTGGACGAGGGCGAAGATCCGCGCAGCGCCGTGCTGCGCGAGCTCGCCGAGGAGATCGGCACGGACCGCGCCGAGATCCTGGCCGAGCATCCCGACTGGCTGACCTACGACCTGCCGCCCCGCCTGGTCGGCGTCGCGCTCGGCGGCCGCTATCGTGGCCAACGCCAGAAATGGTTCGCGCTGCGCTTCCTCGGCACCGATGCGGACATCCGGCTCGACGCCGACCCCCATCCCGAGTTCGACGCCTGGCGCTGGGTGCCGATCGAGGACCTGCCGGCGCTGGCGGTGGACTTCAAGCGGGACATCTACGCGGAGCTGGCGCGCGCCTTCGCCCGGTTCGCACGTCACGATTGAGCGAAGCGCATAGCCGGCGCACGGTTCTCAACCTTGACGTGCTGGCCCTGCGTCTCGATCTGGCGCACAGTATCGTATTCCGGGACTTGCCCGGAACGCTGCAGGTGGCGGCGCACGCCGCCAGGGATCCTCGCCGGTGAAGGAACTCATCGAACAGGCGGCCGAGCTCGGAGCGGCCAACTTTGCCGCCACGTCCGGCCGCGTGCCCGACCGGTTCAAGCTGCTGCGCGACACGGCACCCGCGACCTTCGCGGGCTATGCGCTGATGCGCGCCGCGGTGATGCGCGACCGGAAGGACGGCGGTGCGCTCGATCTCAAGACCAAGGAATTCGTGTTCGTCCTGCTCGACGTGCTGGCGGGCAACCGGGAGGGCGCGGTCGCGCATCTGGAACGGGCGATCGCGCTCGGGCTGACCCTCGAGGAGCTCGCCGAGGGCCTCACGCAGGTCATCATGGTGGGCGGCATCATGACCTGGAACCTCGCCGGCGCCGAGGTGATGCGCCGGGCCGTCGATCTGGCCGCCGAACCGCGCGTCGTGCCGCCGCCGTTCGGCTGAGCCGGCCGGGATGTGAGCGGGAGCACCGCCCTGATGTGGCGGCCGGTCGGGGCTGCCGGGGGCGTGGCCGGCGCCGCCCTCTCCCGCCTCAGGCCGCTCTGGCGGCGCGCGGGAGGTTGCTGTTCGCAGCCGCCCGCTGCGCGATCGCCTCGTTCCGGCGCTGCTTGAACCGGATGAACCGGTGCGCGGCGCGCGCGGCGAACTCCGACAGCCGGCCGCGCGGCGGCAGCCCGACCGCCTTGAAGATCATGCCCATGCCGCGGTCGATGTGGCGCACCTTGTAGTAGGTCATCGCCTTGGCCATGTAGGTCGCGATCGCCGTCTTGCGGTCGTAGGGCGCGCCCTCCGGCATGTTGCCGCAGTGGAACGCGAACGCCAGTTCGTCGTCCTCGCTCTCGCCGATGCGCCCTGCCGCGATCCGCATGCGCTCGAAGAGCGAGATCTTCTCGCGCGCGAGATAGCGCCGCATGTGGTCGTAGAAGAGCTTGAAGTGCCGGTACTCGTCGGCGGCGATCAGCTGGCACACCTGCTTCAGCACCGGCTCCTCCGTGCCCTCGCCGAGCGCGGTGTAGTAGGAGGAGGTGCCGGTCTCGACCATGCAGCGCGCGATCAGCTCGCCGGTGCGGCTGCCGCGCACGGAATGATCCGCCTCCAGCGGGATGCGGTAGCCGGACCGGAAGCGCGCGAAGGCGGCGCGGTAGTCCCAGGACGGATCGGCAAGCGTCGCCCAGCGGCCGAGCGCTTCGCCGTGCTGCACCTCCTCGACCGCCCAGTTGCGCGCCGCCTGCTGGAAGTCCGGATCGTCGTGGAAGACGTTGCAGAGATAGGTCGCGTAGTCGTCGCCGTTGCGCTCGACCATCGCCGCGGCCTTCACCAGCGGCACGATGTCCGGATCGACCTTGGCGGGATCGAACCTGTCCCAGCCGACCTGGTCGATATGCCAGTGCTTCATGGCGTCGCCGTCCTTCCCGGTTCTCGAACAGCCATGCCTTCCCCTTGGAGGGGGGACTCGGCCTCCGCGGGGAACGCTAGCACAGGAATGGGGATTGCGCGGCGCGGCGGCAACCCCCGCTCGCGGATCAGAAAGCGAGCCGAATCAGGCTGTTGGGACGGGTCTGCGATCGCCCGCAGCTTCAGCGGCGGGATGCTGCCGCCGCCATCGCGCGCGCCGCGACTAGGCGCGCCATGGCGCGTTCCATCACCTCGCCCTCGCGGGTCCCGGCCGCCTCCTCATAGGCCTTCTCGGCCTCGGCGATGCGCGCGCGCGCGGTCTCGGGAGAGAGCTCGTCCGCCGGGATCGCCTCGTCGGCGAGCACCGTGCAGCGATCCGGCGCGATCTCGGCGAAGCCGCCGCCGACATAGAGCTCGCGTGTCACGCTGCCGCCCTGGTGCACGCGGATCAGCCCGCCCTGCAGCGTGACGATCATCGGCGCATGGCCGGCCAGCACGCCGATATAGCCCTCGGCCGCCGGGATCTCGGCGAGATCGACCTTCTCCGACAGCAGGAGCCGTGTCGGGCTGACGATCTCGAGCGTGGTCTGTTCCGCCATCGCGCTGCGTTCCCGGATGCGGCCGCGCTCAGGCCGCCTCGGCGGCGAGCTTCTCGGCCTTTGCGACCGCCTCCTCGATCGTTCCGACCATGTAGAAGGCGGCCTCGGGCAGGTGGTCGTACTCGCCGGCGCAGATCGCCTTGAAGCTGCGGATCGTGTCCTGGAGCTCGACGAAGGCGCCGGGCTGGCCGGTGAACACCTCGGCGACGTGGAAGGGCTGCGAGAGGAAGCGCTGGATCTTGCGCGCGCGCGCCACGATCAGCTTGTCCTCCTCCGAGAGCTCGTCCATGCCGAGGATGGCGATGATGTCCTGCAGCGACTTGTAGGTCTGCAGGATCCGCTGCACCTCGCGCGCGACCGTGTAATGCTCCTCGCCGACGATGCGCGGATCGATCGCGCGGGATGTCGAGTCGAGCGGATCGACCGCCGGATAGATGCCGATCTCGGTCAGCGCGCGGGAGAGCACGGTGGTGGCATCGAGATGCGCGAAGGAGGTCGCGGGCGCAGGGTCGGTCAGGTCGTCGGCCGGCACGTAGATGGCCTGCACCGAGGTGATCGAACCCTTCTTCGTCGAGGTGATCCGCTCCTGCAGCGCCCCCATGTCGGTCGCCAGCGTCGGCTGGTAGCCCACGGCCGAGGGGATGCGGCCGAGCAGTGCCGAGACCTCCGAGCCCGCCTGGGTGAAGCGGAAGATGTTGTCGACGAAGAACAGAACGTCCTGCCCCTCCTCGTCGCGGAAGTACTCGGCGAGGGTGAGGCCGGTCAGGCCGACGCGCGCGCGCGCGCCCGGCGGCTCGTTCATCTGGCCGTAGACGAGAGCGGCCTTCGAACCGGGCCCGTCGGTCTTGATCACCCCCGACTCGATCATCTCGTGGTAGAGGTCGTTGCCCTCGCGCGTCCGCTCGCCCACGCCGGCGAACACCGAATAGCCGCCGTGCTTCTTGGCGACGTTGTTGATCAGTTCCATGATCGTGACGGTCTTGCCGACGCCCGCGCCGCCGAACAGGCCGATCTTGCCGCCCTTCAGGTAGGGCGCGAGCAGGTCGATCACCTTGATCCCGGTGACCAGGATCTGCGCCTCGGTGGACTGCTCGACGAAGGCCGGCGCGTCGCGGTGGATCGGGAACTGCCTCGCGGTCGCGATCGGGCCGCGCTCGTCGATCGGCTCGCCGACGACGTTGAGGATGCGGCCCAGCGTCTCCGGCCCGACGGGGACGCGGATCGGCCCGCCCGTGTCGGTCACCTCGGCGCCGCGGACCAGCCCGTCGGTCGAGTCCATGGCGATCGCGCGCACGGTGCTCTCGCCGAGGTGCTGGGCGCATTCCAGCACCAGACGGCGCCCGTTCACCTCGGTGTGCAGGGCGTTGAGGATGTTCGGCAGCTCGCCGGGGAACTGCACGTCCACGACCGCGCCCAGCACCTGGGTGATCCTGCCGACGTTGTTCGATGCCATCGTCCGTACTCCCTGGCCCTGGGGGCCGATTCCTCTGTCGCGTTGTCCTCGCCGTCCGGGCGCCGCGCGCGGTCAGATCGCTTCCGCGCCCGAGATGATCTCGATCAGTTCCTTGGTGATGTTCGCCTGGCGCTGGCGGTTGTAGTTCAGCGTCAGCCTGGCGATCATGTCGCCGGCATTGCGGGTGGCGTTGTCCATCGCCGTCATGCGCGCGCCCTGCTCGCCGGCAGCGCTCTCCAGCAGCGCGCGATAGATCTGGATCGCGAGGTTGCGCGGCAGGAGCTCGGCGAGGATCTCCTCCTCGCCCGGCTCGTACTCGTAGGATGCGCGCGGCCCGTCCGCGGTCTGGGCCGGCGTGCCCTCGATGCTCGCGGGGATCAGCCTCTGCTCCGACGGCACCTGGGTGATGACGTTCTTGAAGCGGTTGTAGATCAGGGTGCAGACGTCGAACTGCCGGTCCTGGAGCATCGCCGTCACCTGGCCCGCGATCTCGACCGCGTCCTCGAACCCGATCTGCTTGCGGCCGACGAAGTCGATGCTGCCGACGATCTGCTTGCGGAACTCGCGGCGCAGGTAGTCGCGGCCCTTGCGCCCGACGGCGAGGATCTTCACCGTCCGTCCCTGCTCCATCAGCGCGCGGATCCGGTTGCGCGCGAAGCGCGAGACGGCGGCGTTGAAGCCGCCGCACAGGCCGCGATCCGCCGAGACGACCACGAGCAGATGCACCTCGTCCTTGCCGGTGCCGACCAGCATCGGCGGGGCGATCGGGCTGCCGGCGACGGAGGCCGCGAGCGCGCCCAGCATCCGCTCCATCCGCTCCGCATAGGGACGGGCCTGCTCGGCCTGGCTCTGCGCGCGCTTCAGCTTCGACGCGGCGACCATCTTCATCGCCTGCGTGATCTTGCGCGTCGAGCGGACGCTGTTGATCCGCGTGCGGAGCGCCTTCAGGCTCGGCATTCGTCTGTCCCCGGACCGCGCGCCTCAGGCGAAGGTCTTGACGAAGGCGTCGAGGAAGGCGACCAGCTTCTCCTCGGTCTCCCTCCTGATCTCCTTGTGGTCGCGGATCGCCTCGAGGATCGCCGGTTCCTTGGCGCGCAGCTCCGACAGCATCAGCCGCTCGAACCGGCCCACATCCTCGACCTTGATCGGATCGAGATAGCCGCGCGTGCCGGCGAAGATCGCCACCACCTGCTCCTCCACCGGAACCGGCTGGAACTGCGGCTGCTTGAGCAGTTCCGTCAGCCGCGCGCCGCGCGCCAGCAGGCGCTGCGTCGCGGCATCGAGGTCGGAGGCGAACTGCGCGAAGGCGGCCATCTCGCGGTACTGCGCGAGCTCGAGCTTGATGCGTCCGGCCACCTGCTTCATCGCCTTCACCTGCGCGGCCGAGCCGACACGGCTGACCGAGATGCCGACGTTCACGGCCGGGCGGATGCCCTTGTAGAACAGGTCGGTCTCCAGAAAGATCTGACCGTCCGTGATCGAGATGACGTTGGTCGGGATGTAGGCCGAGACGTCGCCCGCCTGGGTCTCGATCACCGGCAGCGCGGTGAGCGAGCCCGAGCCGTTCTCCTTGTTCAGCTTCGCCGCACGCTCGAGCAGGCGCGAATGCAGGTAGAAGACGTCGCCCGGATAGGCCTCGCGGCCCGGCGGACGGCGCAGCAGCAGCGACATCTGGCGATAGGCGACGGCCTGCTTGGAGAGGTCGTCGTAGAAGATCACCGCATGCATGCCGTTGTCGCGGAAGTACTCGCCCATGGCGCAGCCGGAATAGGGGGCGAGGTACTGCAGCGGCGCCGGCTCCGAGGCGGTGGAGGCGACGACGATGGAATACTCCATCGCCCCGTACTCCTCGAGCGTCTTGACGAGCTGGGCGACCGTCGAGCGCTTCTGGCCGACCGCGACATAGATGCAGTAGAGCTTCTGGCTCTCGTCGCCGGACTGGTTGATCTTCCGCTGGTTGATGATCGTGTCGATGATCACCGCGGTCTTGCCGGTCTGCCGGTCGCCGATGATCAGCTCGCGCTGGCCGCGCCCGATCGGGATCAGCGCGTCGATCGCCTTGATGCCGGTCTGCATCGGCTCGTGCACGGAACGGCGCGGGATGATGCCCGGCGCCTTGACGTCGACGCGCCGGCGCTCGGCGGCCTCGATGGGGCCCTTGCCGTCGATCGGGTTGCCGAGCGGATCGACCACGCGACCCAGCAGCCCCTTGCCGACCGGCACGTCGACGATCGCGCCGGTCCGCTTCACCGTGTCGCCCTCGCGGATCGCGCGGTCGTCGCCGAAGATCACCACGCCGACATTGTCGGTCTCGAGGTTCAGCGCCATGCCGCGCAGCCCCGCCGCGGGGAACTCGACCATCTCGCCGGCCATCACGGCGGAAAGGCCGAACACCCGGGCGATGCCGTCGCCCACGCTCAGCACCTGGCCGACCTCGGCGACGTCGGCCTCCTCCTCGAAGCTGGCGATCTGCTGCTTCAGGATCTGCGAGATCTCGGCGGGACGGATCTCCATGTCAGGCGGCCCCCTTCATGGCATGGGCGAGCCGCTGCAGGCGGCTCCTGATGGACGAATCGTAGAGACGCGAGCCGAGCTTCAGCACGAGCCCGCCGAGGATGGCGGGATCGACCCGCTCGGCCAGACGCACGCGCGCATGACCCGCGCGGTTGAGCGCCGCCAGCAGCTGGGCACGGCGGGTGTCGTCGAGCGGCACGGCCGTCACCACCTCGGCCTGCTCCTCGCCGCGGCGTTCGGCGTCGAGCGCGCGGAACGCGGCGATGATGCGGGCAAGCAGCGCCGCGCGGCGGTTGCGGACCACCACGCCGATGAAGTTGCGCACCTCGCGCGGCACGGAAAGCCCCGTGGCGGGATCGTCGAGCACCGCGAGCACGGCCTTGAGCTGCGTCTCGGCGGGAATGAGCGGACTTTCCAGCGTGCGGCGGAAGACCGCATTCTGTTCGATCGCGGCGGCGACCGCGTCCAGACCCTGGGCGATCCGGTCGTGGATCCCGGCATCGCCCCGTTCGTACCTCTCGCGCGCGAGCGCCATCAGCCCGCCGGCATAGCGTGACGGAATGGCGTCGACGGCCGCACGCGCCTCCCGCGCCATCCTCAGCGCGGCGGCGATCTCGGCGACTTGCGGATTGGTCTCCGGCACGCGGACCCGGTCCCCGTTCTGCTGCGGCGCGCGCTTGGGCGCCGGCACGAAAAACACGGCCCGCGGGGCGAGCCCCCGCAGGCGCGGCGGGGGTTACCATAGCCCCTCCGGCGGCGCAACAGGGCTTGGCCGGGCCCCAGACTCATGTGTTGGTCCAGCCCCCGAGCATGCCGCACTCCCCCGCCCGCGATCATCCCGTCTTGTCGTCCCTCGTGTCCGGACGGTGCGGTCGCTGTCGGGAATGCCGGTTGACCCGCCCCCTCCCCGGCGCCGACCATGCCGGGCGATGAGCGACTCCGCCTCCCTCATCCGCAGCGCCCCCTGGGCGCGGCTCGCCGCGCGCGCGGCCGACCCGGAAGCGAGCGCGATCCGCGCCCGGCTTATCGCCGACCCCAACCGCTTCGCACGGTTCTCGCGCACCGGCGCCGGCCTGCTGATCGACTTCTCGCGCACGGCGCTCGACGGGGCGCTGCTCGACGACCTGCTCGCCCTCGCCGAGGCCGCCGGGCTCCGCGCGTTTCTCCGCCGCATGGCGGCCGGCGCGTGGGTGAACGCGACCGAACGCCGCGCCGCCCTGCACGTGGCACTCCGTGCCCCGCGCAGCGCCGGCTACCGCGCCCGCACGGCGGACGGCTGGGAGGATGCCTCCGGCACCATCCACGCCGAGCTCGACCGGATGCACGGCTTCGTCACGGGCGTGCACAGCGGCACCATCACGGCGGCGAACGGCACGCCCTTCGCCAATGTGCTCAATCTCGGCATCGGCGGCTCCGATCTCGGCCCGGCCATGGTGACGGAGGCGCTCGCGCACACCGGAGCGCGCCTCGATGCGCGCTTCGTCGGCAATGTGGACGGCCACGCCCTCGCCCCGGTGCTCGACCGGCTCGACCCCGCGCGCACGCTGGTGCTGATCGCGTCCAAGTCCTTCACCACCCAGGAGACCATGGCGAACGCCGCGGTCGCGCGCGAATGGCTCGCGGCGAAGCTCGGCGAGGCGCGGATCGGGCAACATCTCGCCGCCCTCTCCACCAATCTGCACGCCACCGACGCGTTCGGCATCCCGCGCGACCGCGTGTTCGGCTTCAGGGACTGGGTGGGCGGGCGCTTCTCGCTCTGGTCGCCGATCGGGCTCGCGATCGCGCTCGCCCGCGGCTGGGAGGTGTTCGCCTCCCTGCTCGCCGGCGCGCACGCGATGGACGCGCACGCGCTCACGGCACCACCGCGTCGCAACCTGCCGATGCTGCTGGCGCTGATGCACACCTGGCACGCGACCTTCCTCGGCCGTCCGGCCTATGCGTGCCTCCCCTACGACCAGCGGCTCGCGCGCCTGCCGGCCTGGCTGCAACAGCTCGAGATGGAATCGAACGGCAAGCGGGTCGATCTCGCCGGGCGGCCCGTGTCGTTCCCGACCGCGCCCGTGGTGTTCGGCGAGCCGGGCACGAACGTCCAGCACAGCTTCGGCCAGCTCCTGCACCAGGGCACGGCGGTGATCCCCGCCGATCTCATTCTCGTTGCTAGACCGGATCATGGGCTCCGCGCGAACCACCGCATCCTGCTCGCCCATGCCGCCGCGCAGGGAGCGGCCCTGGCGCTCGGCCGCAGCGAGGAGGAGGCGGTCGCGGAACTCGCGTCCTCCGGCATCGATCAAGCGCGCGCGGCCGAACTCGGCCCGCACCGGACCTTCCCCGGCAACCGCCCGACCATCGGCATCATCCTGCCGCGCCTCGACCCGCATCATCTCGGCGCGCTCTTGTCCCTCTACGAGCACAAGGTCGCGCTGCAGGCCGCGCTCTGGGGCATCAACGCCTTCGACCAGTGGGGCGTGGAGCTCGGCAAGACGCTCGCCGGCGGCACCGAGGCGGCCCTGGCGACGGGCGACACGGCAGCGCTCGATCCCGCGACCGCCGGGCTCGTCGTCGCGCTGCGGCGGCTCACCGGATGACGATCCGCCTCCTTCCCCCCGCCGTTGCCGACCGCATCGCCGCCGGCGAGGTGGTGGAGCGTCCGGCCTCGGTCGTGAAGGAGCTGGTCGAGAACGCGCTCGACGCCGGGGCGCGGCGCATCGCGGTGGCGATCGAGGGCGGCGGCACCGCGCGCGTCACGGTGGAGGATGACGGTGCGGGGATCGCGCCGCATGAACTGGCGCTGGCGGTGGAACGCCACGCCACCTCCAAGCTCGCCGATGAGCGGCTGATCGAGATCGCCACACTCGGCTTCCGCGGCGAGGCGCTGCCCTCGATCGGCGCGGTGGCGCGGCTGGAGATCGTCTCGCGCGCGGTCGGGTCCGACACCGGCGCGAGGATCGCGGTCGAGGCCGGCGCCAAGGGCGAGGTCCGCCCGGCCGCGGCACCGCCGGGCACGCGCGTCACCGTGCGCGACCTGTTCTTCGCCACCCCGGCGCGGCTCAAGTTCCTCAAGACCGCGCGCACCGAGGCCGAGGCCTGCGTGCAGGCGGTGCGGCGCCTCGCACTCGCCCACCCGGCGGTCGGCTTCACTGTGACGCTGGACGGGCGCGAGGCGCTCGCTGCGCCGCCCGCGGAGCGGTCCCGCCGCATCGCTGGACTGATCCCCGACCTCGCCGAACACGCGATCGAGGTCGCGTCCGAACGCGGCGCCGTCGCGCTCGCCGGCGTGATCAGCCCGCCGAGCCTGACGCGCGCGACCGCGACCGAACAGCATCTGATGGTGAACGGACGGCCGGTGGCGGACCGGCTGCTCCGCACCGCGCTGCGTGTGGCCTATGGCGACCTGATCGCCCAGGGCCGGCATCCGCTCGCGGTGCTGGCGCTGACCCTGCCGGCCGAGGCGGTGGACGTGAACGTGCACCCGGCCAAGGCGGAGGTGCGGTTCCGCGAGCCCGACGCGGTGCGCGGCTTCGTCATCTCGGCGCTGCGCAGCGCGCTCGGCACCGCGCGCAGTGTCGCGCCCGCGCCGGCCGTGCGCTGGCCGCCTCCGATGCACCTCGCCGCCGGCGCGACCGCGCTCGCCGAAGCCCCCGCCCTGCCGCTCGCCGCCCCACCGCTCGCCCGCCCTGTGCCCGTGGCGCCGCCGCAGCCCGAGCATCCGCTGGGCGCGGCACGCGCGCAGCTCCTCGACACCTACATCGTCGCCGAGACCGCCGACGGCGCGGTGGTGCTGGTCGACCAGCACGCCGCTGCCGAACGCCTCGCGCACGAGGCCCTGAAGCGCGCACTGGAAGCGGGCGGCGGCACGTCGCAGACGCTGCTCTCGCCCGAGGTGGTCGAGCTCTCCCCCGCCGCCGTCGAAGCCGTGCTCGCGCGCGCCGACGACCTCGCCCGTCTCGGCCTCGCGGTCGAGCCGTTCGGCGGTGCGGTTCTGGTGCGCGCGGTGCCCGCCCCGCTCGCCGGCTGCGACGCCGCGGCCCTGCTGCGCGACATCGCCGAGGAACTCGCCGAGAGCGGCGAGACGACGCTGCTCCGCGTGCGGATCGATGCGGTGCTGGCGCGCATGGCCTGCCACGGGTCCCTGCGCGCGGGCCGCCGCCTCACCCCGGCGGAGATGGATGCGCTCCTGCGCCGGATCGAGACCACGCCGAACAGCGGCACGTGCAGCCACGGCCGCCCGACCTGGATCCGCCTGACGCGCGGCGAGCTGGAACGCCTGTTCGGCCGGCGCTGACCGAGGAGTCTCCCATGCCGTTCGACCTCGCCCGCGCGCCGGCGGCCGCCGACGGGATCGCCGCATCCTGGGCTGCCGCGCGCGGCCCCGGTGGCGCGATCGTGCTGTTCGACCGGGACGGTCCCCGTGCGGCCGCCTGCGGCGGGCGCGCGAGCCTCGACCACGCGCTCGCGATCACGCCCGACACGGCATTCCGCTGGGCCTCGATCACCAAGCACGTGCTGGCGGCGCTCGTGCTGCGCGAGGGCGGGATCGGCCTCGACGATCCGCTTGGTCGGCACCTCCCCGAGCTCGCGCCCGCGCCGGCCGCCGTGCCGGTCGGCCGCGCGCTCGACATGACGAGCGGGATCGCCGACGCGATGGAGGCGTTGTGGCAGTTGGGCGTGCCCTGGACCGCGACGCACACGCGCGACGCGCTCTTCCGCTTCACCGCCGGGATCGATGCGCTGAACCATCCACCCGGAACCGAGATCTCCTACACCAACACCGGCTATCGCTGGATGCAGCACGCGATCGAGAAACGCGTCGGCCCGGTCGGTGCGGCGTGGCGCGAGGCGTTCTTCGCCCCGCTCGGGCTCCATTCGGTGCAGTTCCCGGAGGATTTCACCGACCCCGTGCCCAGCCTCGCCACCGGCTACTGGCGCGACGCCGAGGGTGCCTGGCACAGCGGGCGCTACGGCACGCATCTCTCCGCCTCGGGCGGGCTCGCAGGCTCCGCGCGCGACCTTGCGACCTGGCTCGCCGCGCTGCTCGCCGACCGCGCGGCCGTGCAGGGTCTGCTGCCCCGGCTCGCGCAGCGCCGCCGCCTGACCGACGGGCGCGAAACCGGTTACGGGTTCGGCATCGCGCATGCGCCCTTCCTCGGCATCCCGCTCTACGGCCATGGCGGGTCGCTGCCCGGGTTCAAGAACCACGTGCTGATCGCCCCCGAGCACGATGTCGGCGTGGTGTTGCTGTCGAACCGCGAGGACACCGATCCGCTCGGCGTGGCCCTCGAGGTGATCGCCGCCGGACTCGGCGCCACGCTCCCGCCGCCGACTATCGCGCTGCCGGACGGGCTCTTCGCCGCCGCGGACGGTGCGCCGTTCTGGATCGAGCTCGCGAACGGGCGCGCCAGCTTCCTTGGCGCGGCGGAGCAGCTCTTCGACGGCGGCGATGGCTGGGCGATCTCGCGCAGCCCGTACATGTGGATGCGGCTCAGGCACGAGGGCGGCGCGATCACGGGCGAGATCAACCATGTCGCGCGCCGCTTCGTTCCCGTCGCGCGCGACGCCGCGCCCGACGCGGCCTGGGCCGGACGCTGGCGCAACGATGCGCTCGGCGCCGAGTTCGAGGTCGCGGTCGCGCAGGGCGCGGCGACGCTGACCATGGGTGCGGGGCCCCTGCGCAACGCGATGCCGCTCGTCCCGCTCGGCGCGGGTCGCGCGCTCGGCCGCCGCAGCGACGGGCCCTGGATGCAGCGCCCCTGCTTCGCCTTCGCGGGCGACACCTGCCGTCTTGTCACCAACCGCTGCCGCGTGTTCACCTTCCGCCGCGCCTGACAATCGGGGAAGAAACGATCATGACCCTGCGCCGAACTGTGCTCGCGGTGGCGACTGCGTGCGCCCTCGCGATGCCCGCCGCTGCCCAGGACAAGGTGCTGCGCGTCGTGCCCCATGCCGATCTGCGCACGCTCGATCCCGTCGCCGTCTCGGTGGTGATCACCCGGATGCACGGGCTGATGATCTACGAGACCCTGTTCGCCTGGGACGAGAACCTCCAGCCGAAGCCGCAGATGGTCGAGCGCTGGTCGGTCTCGCCGGACGGGCTGACCTGGACGTTCACCCTGCGCGAGGGGCTGAAGTTCCATGACGGACAGCCGGTCACCACGGCGGATGTCGCGCAGTCGCTGCGCCGCTGGATGGCGCGCGACACCGTGGGGTCGCGCATCGGCGACGCGCTCGCCTCGCTCGACATCGTCGATGCGAAGACGTTCCGGATGGTGCTGAAGCGTCCCTTCGGACTGATGGAGTACGCGCTCGGCTCCGCGGTCGGGCAGATCCCGGTGATCATGCGCGAGGAGGACGCGAAGACCGATCCGGCACGGCCGATCACCACCGCAATCGGCTCGGGCCCCTTCCGCTTCAACCGCGACCGCTGGATGGCCGGGCAGGTGGTCGTCTATGACCGCAACCCGGACTATGTGCCGCGCAGCGAACCCGCCTCCGGCCTCGCCGGGGGGCGCGTCGTCAAGGTCGATCGCGTCGAGTGGCGCAACATCCCCGACGCCTCGACCGTCGCGGCGGCCATGCAATCGGGCGAGATCGACATCTGGGAACAGCCGGCGACCGACCTGATCCCCGTGCTCGCCCGCGCGCGCACGGTGACGCTCGACAGGCTGAACACCATCGGCACGCAGGGCATGCTGCGGCCGAACAGCCTCTTCCCCCCGTTCAACGACCACCGCGCGCGGCTGGCACTCGCCTACATGGTCGACCAGGCCGACGTGATGGCCGCCGGGTTCGGCGACGAGCGCTGGTGGCGCCGCTGCGAGGCGTTCTTCATCTGCGGCAGCGTCTACGGCTCCGAGGCGGGCGCGGACGATCTGCGCCGGCCGAACATCGAGAAGGCGAAGTCGCTGCTCGCCGCGGCAGGCTACAGGGGCGAGCGCATCGTCTTCGTCACCACCAACGACATCGCGCCGATCGGCCGGATGGCCGAGGTGGTCGCGGCCGGGATGCGGCAGGCGGGCATGAACGTCGATCTCCAGTACAACGACTGGGGCACCGTGATCACGCGCCAGGTGAACCGCAACCCGCCGGATCAGGGCGGCTACAACATCTTCCTGACCTACGCCTCGGGCGCGACCATGTTCCATCCGCTGACCAACATCGGCACCAACATGTCCTGCGACGGCCGCAACTGGGCCGGCTGGCCCTGCGACGAGGAGGCCGAGCGCATCCGCCGCGCCTTCATCGACGCGACCGACGAGACGACGCGCAGGCGGCTGGCCGAGGAACTTCAGGCGCGGCTTGCCGTGGTGCAGCCCTATCGCGTGCTCGGCCAGGCGGATCTGCCCTATGCACGCCGCAACGCGGTGACGGGCGTGCTCGCCTCTCCGGTGATGGTGTTCTGGAACATCGAGAAGAGGTAGGCGGAGGCGGCTCCCCTCATCCTGGCCCTCTCCCGCGCGCGGGAGAGGGCCGGGGCAAGGGCGGGCCGGTCGTCTCGTCTCAGAAATATGCGATCGCGCGCCCGCTCGACGCGACACCGAGCCAGAGCGTCGCCGAGAACGCGGCGAGCGTGCGCGCAAGCTGCCCCGGCTCCTGCCCCTCCGCCGGCCAGGCGACGCGATGGAAGAACAGCACATTGGTCAGCGCCAGCACGACCAGCACCATCTTCACCGCGAAGGCGTCGTTGGTGGCGACATGCGTCGCATCCGCCGCCAGCATCACCGCGCCGGAGGCCACGATGATCGCGAAGCCCGTGCGCGCCACCGGCAGCAGGAGCCGTGCCGCCGCCGGGAACGGCACCGCGCGCGCCACGCCCAGCACGCGCAGGTCGAACGAGACGATCGAGCCGACCAGCAGCGCGATCCCGAGCACATGCGCGATCGAGGCGGCCGGATAGAGCCAGAGACTGTTGCGCGCGACCTCCCCCAGCGCGCTCGCCTCCAGCCACACCGCCCAGTCGGGCGGGCTGATTCCGGTTCCGTGCTCCATCACCCGGTCAGCGGAGCTGCGTCACCATCTCGCCGATGCGGATCCACTCCGCGCGCAGCTCGTTCTCCTTCTGGCGGTGCGGGTAGCCCATCACGGTCACCGTCATGCCCGCGCGCAGCCTGTCTGCGGCCACGCCGCGGCTGGTCATGCGGAAGGGCGGCGCCAGCACCACCTCCCAGGTCTTGCCCGGCGTCTTCAGCCAGATCGTCGCATGCGGGTTGACGAACTCCACCCGCTCGATCTCGCCCGTGAGCGTCTGCGGGTTCTGCGCCTCGTAGCTGCCCCAGCCGTGATGCGCCGTCGCCGGCGCGGCGATCAGCGCCGGCGCGAGTGCGAGAAACAGACGACGTGTCGGCATGGCGTTCTCCCCGGTCGCAATCCTGTGCCAGAGTGCGCGACCGAACGGTCGCATGAAAGCCTCGCGCACGCATCCGTGAGCGATGCTCCCTGCCCCGTCAGCCGAGCGGCACCAGCCTGAGCGCCGAGGCGAGCGTACGCCGTGTGGCCGCAAGGTCCCCGGACCGGTCCACCGCGAAGGTCGCGAGCGCGACCAGGAACGCATCCGTCAGGCCGATCTCCTCGAGCGCACGCAGCGGCCCGCTCCGGTCGAGCTGGGCCGCCTCGCGCACCCAGTGGATCAGCCGCGAGAGGTTGAACACCATCGGCACCCAGTGATGCGGGTGGAAGGGCCAGGCCTTCTCGCGAATCATCGCCAACGTCACCGCGCGCCGCGCCGCCGCCGCCTCGAACCAGCGCAGCATCACCGCCTCCGCCCGCTCGCGCGGCGCGAGGATGGCGAAGGCCGCCGGATCGGCCGGCGGCGCGATCATGGCCGCAAGCAGGCGGCGGAAATGCGCATCCGCGAGCGCGTCCTGGTCGCGGAAGCGCGCGAGCACCTCGGTCAGGGGAAGGCCGAGCTCGCCCGCGACCTCGCGCAGCCGGAGGTCGTGCCAGCCGACCACCTGGGCGCGATCGAGCGCCGTGTCGAGGATGCGTTCGGCGAGCGCGTCCATGGGACTCAGATAAGAAGGCTCCACCGCGGGGGAAAGGGTCATGCGTCGCTGGCCTCCCGTCAGCGAAGCGGCTCAGGCGGCCCCCTTTCCCCCCGCACCTCCTATCCCGAGAACCTCGCGCCGCGACCACCGCAGCACCAGGAGCACGGCGACCACGGCGAGTCCGAAGGCCAGCCCGAACCAGATCCCGATCGCGCCGATGCCGGCACCGAAGGCCAGAGCCGCACCGAACGGCAGGCCGAGCACCCAGTAGCCGAGCCCGGCGTAGAGCATCGGCACACGCGTGTCCTTCAGTCCGCGCAGCGCACCTGCGCCGATCACCTGCATCCCGTCGACCACCTGGAAGAGCCCCGCCACCATCAGCAGCCGCGCCGCGAGCGCGGCGACCTCGCCCGCCGCCGGCAGCGCCGGATCGAGGAACAGCGCGACGATCGGGCGGGGGAGCGCGAGGAACACCAGCGCCATCGCGCCCATGAACGTCCCGCCCAGCGCCAGCGCGGTCCAGCCCGCCCGGCCCACGCCCGCGCGGTCGCACGCCCCTGCCGCGAGCCCCACCCGTACCGTCGCCGCCTGGCTGATCCCCATCGGCACCATGAAGGTGAGGCTCGCGCACTGGATGGCGATCGCGTGCGCGGCCACCGACACCGCGTCGATCCAGCCGACCAGCAGCACGGCCGCGTTGAACACCATCACCTCGAACAGCAGCGCGCCGACGATCGGCAGCGAGACACGCAGCAGTTCCGCCATGCGCGCGCGATCGAGCCGCCACAGCCGGCCCAGGAGGGCGTAGCGGCGGAACTGACGATCCGTCACGCAGACCCCGAGCAGCAGCGCCATCATCGTCGTCATCGAGGCCGCGCTCGCGAGTCCGGCGCCGACGATGCCGAGTTCGGGCAGGCCGAACCGGCCGAAGATGAACAGCCAGTCGAGCAGCCCGTTCAGCGGGATCGCGAGCATGGTCGCGACCAGCGCGGGCTTCGGCCGTTCGAGCGCGGAGACGAAGCTGCGCAGCACCATGAACCACCAGAACGGCAGGAGCCCCGGCAGCAGCGTGCGCACATAGAGTCCCGCCGGCGCCGCGATCGCCGCTTCCTGGCCGAGCAGCAGCAGGATCGCCTCGGCCTGCCAGAGCACGAGGCTCGCCGGCAGGGCGAATCCCGCTGTCGCCCAGAGCCCCATCCGCGCCGAACGCCGCACGTCGCGCACCGCATGGCGCCGCCGCCCGAGCGCCTGTGCCATCAAGGGTGCGGTGCCGAAGGCGAGCCCGAGCCCGGCGATCGCGAACGTCCAGTAGAGCGCAAGCCCGATCGCCGAGGCGGCGAGCGCCACCGCGTCGTAGTTGCCGAGCATCGCCGCATCGGTGATACCCATCGCCATCTGCGAGAGATTGGTCAGCGCGATCGGCCAGGCGAGCGCGAGCGTGGCCCGGATCTCGGCCAGCCAAGCGCCGCCCGCCGCCGCGCGGACGGGCAGCGCGGTCGTCGTCATGCCTCCCGCTATAGCCGAGGGAAGGTGTTGCGCGCCATCGCGGCGGCCTCGACAGCCCGCCAGCGGCCGCGCAAGATCGTCGGCCTGCCAATCCGACGGGAGATCGCGACGATGCGAAAGCTGGCCCTCGCCTCCGCCCTTGCCGCGCTGTCGGCCGGATCCGCCGCAGCCCAGCCTTCCGGCACCATGACGCTGATGGCCTATTCCGGCATCTTCCAGGACAACTACACCGCCGTCGTGATCGATCCGTTCAAGGCGAGGCATCCCGGCCTCGAGGTGACGTATTTCGGCCCCGGCACGTCCTCGCAGATGCTCGGCCTCCTGCGCAGCCAGCGCTCCTCGCCGCAGACCGACGTCGTCATCATGGACACCACCACCGCCGCGATCGCCTGCCGCGAGGGGCTCGTGGAGAAGCTCACCCCCGCCGAGATGCCGGTGCTGGACGAGCTCGTCCCGCTCGCGCGCGAGGCCGGCGGCGAGTGCGGGCCGGCCGTCACCTTCGACCATTTCGTGATCGTCTACGACAGCACCAAGGTCACCCCGCCGCCGACCAGCCTGAAGGCGCTGTGGGACGAGAGGTGGCGCGGCCGGCTCTCGGTCTCGGCGCCGCCGAACATCCAGGGGCTGGTGCTGACCGCGATCGTCGAGCGGATGGAAGGCGGCGACTACCGCCGGGGCGTCGACCGCGCGATCGCCAGGCTGCGCGAACTCGCGCCGCTGGTGCAGACCTTCAACCCGACCCCGGACGGCTACAGCCTGATCCTGAACGACCAGGTGACCTTCGCCACCGGCTGGAACGCGCGCGCCCAGCTCTACCACGACCAGTCGAACGGGCGGATCGGCGTGATGCTCCCCGAGGAGGGTACCGCGTTCCAGATCAACACGATCAACGTGGTCGCGAACGGGCCGAACCGCGCGGCCGCCCGCGCCTTCGTCAGCCACGCGCTCAGCGCCGAGGCGCAGGCCGCGTTCACCGACCGCATGTTCTACGGGCCGACGAACGCCAGGGCCGCACCGAAGCCTGAGGCGCTGGCGCGCACCGCCGTCGATCCACGCTATCGCGACCGCGTCATCCCGCTCGACTGGAACGACATCGTGCGGCTGCGCGACGCCTGGAACAACCGCTGGCGCCGCGAGGTGATCGCCGCCGGCGCGCGCTGACCGGACCCGTGGCGGAGCTTGCGCTCGCGGGCCTGAGCAAGCGCTACGGCGAGGGCCCGCCGGCCGTGGACGCGCTCGATCTCGCCGTCGCCGAGGGCGAGTTCCTCGCCCTGCTCGGCCCCTCCGGCTGCGGCAAGACGACCACCTTGCGCATCGTCGCCGGGCTGGTGCCGCCCGATGCCGGCACGGTCCGCCTCGGCGGGCACGACATCACCGCCCTGCCGGTGCACCGTCGCGACATCGGTCTCGTGTTCCAGTCCTACGCCCTCTTCCCGCACATGACGGCCGCCGGCAATGTCGGCTTCGGGCTGGAGATGCGCGGACTGCCGCGCGCCGAGCGCGACCGGCGCGTGGCCGAGGCGCTCAGGCTGGTGCGGCTCGAGGAGCTGGGCCATCGCCGCCCGCGCGAACTCTCCGGCGGGCAGCAGCAGCGCGTCGCACTCGCGCGCGCGATCGCGATCCGCCCCAGCCTGCTGCTGCTCGACGAGTGCCTCTCCAACCTCGACGCCAAGCTGCGCGAGGAGATGCGCGGCGAGATCCGCGACATCCAGCGCGCGGCCGGCATCACGGCGGTGTTCGTCACGCATGACCAGACCGAGGCGCTGGCGATCTGCGACCGGGTGGCGGTGATGCGCGAGGGACGCATCGAGCAGATCGGCACGCCGGAGGAGGTGTACGAGCGGCCGGAGACGCCCTTCGTCGCCGGCTTCCTCGGCCGGATGAACAGGATCGCCGCACCGGTCGCGACCGTGCGCGGGAGGCTGCCATCGGGCCATGTCGCGATGGTGCGGCCGCACCGCGTGCGCATCCTGCGCGACGGCGCCGATCCGCGCGGCGCGGAGAACCGCGCGGACGGCACGGTGCGGCGCATCACCTATATCGGCGACGTCGTGCAGGTGGAGGTGGAGACGCCGCTCGGCCGGCTCGCGGCCGAGGTCTCGGGCGCCGCGCCCGAATGGCGCGGCCTCGGCCCCGGCGCGCCGGTCGGCCTCGCCTGGGCGGCGGCCGACACGCTGGTGTTCCCGGTCCGGGCATGACGCCGCGCCTCCTGCCCTGGCTGCTGCTCGCCCCGGCGCTCGTCGCGCTGTCGCTGGTGTTCGTGCTGCCGATCGCTTGGCTGTTCCGCATCTCGCTCAACATCTCCGAAGGCTCGGGCGCGATGGTGGAGGCGGTCGCGCTCGACAGCTACGCGACGCTGTTCGCCGACGACTTCACCTGGGCGCTGACCGCGAACTCCTTCCGGCTTGCCGCCACGGCGAGCACCGGCGCGGTGCTGCTCGGCTATCCGATCGCGCTGTTCCTGTTCCGGACCAGGAGCCGCTTCCGCCCGCTGCTCGCGATCCTCGCGGTGGCACCGCTGATGGTCTCGGGGGTGGCGCGCGTGGTCGGCTGGCTGGTCGTGCTGGGCGACCAGGGGCTCGTGAACGCGGCGCTGATCGGGCTCGGCCTGGTCGAGCGGCCGGTGCCGCTGATCAACAACTGGGACGGGGTGGCGATCGGGCTGACCGAGAGCGTCATGCCCTACGTGATCCTGTCGCTGCTCGCCGGCTTCGGCCGGCTCGACCGCAGCGTCGAGGAGGCGGCGGCCACGCTCGGCGCGCCGCCCTGGCGCGTGTTCCTGCGCATCACCCTGCCGCTCTCGCTGCCCGGCGTGGTGCTCGGCTGGCTGATCGGCTTCGTCCTCGCGATGAGCGCCTTCGTCACCCCGCGCCTGCTCGGCGGCGGACGGGTGTTCGTGCTCGCGACCGAGATCTACGACCTCGCCCTCGAATCCGTCGACTGGCCCGCCGCGGCGGCGCTGGCGATGTACGCGCTGGCGCTTCTGCTGCTGGTGCTTGCCGCCTACACGGCGCTCACCCGCAGGATCGCGCACTGATGCTGTTCCGCGCGCTCGTGTTCTGCGGCTATGCCTTCCTGCTCGCGCCCGGCGTGTTCGTCTTCGCGATCGCCTTCTCCTCCGACCGCTTCCTGACCTTCCCGCCGCCCGGGCTCTCGCTGCGCTGGTTCGTCGCACTCTGGCAGCACGAGGGGCTGATGGGCGCGATGCAGCGGAGCGCGATCCTGGCGAGCGTCGTCACCCTGCTCGCGCTCGCGATCGGCGTGCCTGCGGCCTATGCGATCGCGCGGCTGCGCTTCCCGGGCCGCGAGGCGGTATTCAGCGCGCTCACCGCGCCGCTCCTCCTGCCGACGCTGGTGCTCGGCCTCGGGATCCTGCTCGTCTTCTTCCCCTTCGGCCTCGCCGCCACGTGGCCGGGGCTGGCGATCGCCCATCTCGCCGTGACGCTGCCCTTCGTGGTGCGCATCATGGCGACTGCGCTCGCCACCCTGCCGGCCGATCTGGAGGATGCGGCCGCGACACTCGGCGCGCCGCCGCTCACGGTCGTCCGCCGCGTCACCCTGCCGCTCGCGCTGCCGGGCCTGATCGCCTCGGGCGCGCTCACCTTCCTGATCAGCTTCGACGAGGTGGTGATCTCGCTCTTCATCGCCGGCCCGCGCCTCTCCACCCTGCCGGTCGCGATGTACCGCTACGTCGAGGGCAACACCGACCCGCTGGTCGCCGCGCTCGCGGTGGTGCTGATCGTCTTCTCGCTCGCCATCGTGCTGCTGGTCGAGCGGCTGCTCGGGTTCATGCGCGCCGTGGGACGCTAGGGAGAGCAACGATGCCGAAGTACGAGATCGGGCCGATGCCGGAGCCGCTGCCCGCGGCGCTCGTGGCGAAGCTGGAACAGGTCGAGACCGCCACGGTCGGCCACTGGCGCCACTGGGGCTTCATGGATCGCGGCATCCAGCCGCTCCTGCGCGAGAAGCGCATCGCCGGCGTGGCGGTCACGCTCGCGATCCCGGGCCCCGACTCGACGCTGCTGCACCATGCGCTCGGCCTCCTGCGCCCGGGCGACGTGCTGGTGGTCGACCGGCTGGGCGACGACCGCCACGCCTGCTGGGGCGGCGGCGTGACGGTCGCGGCCAAGGCCGCCGGCGCGAAGGCCGGGATCGTCGACGGCCCCTGCACCGACCTCACCGAGATCCGCGACAGCGACTTCCCGGTCTGGTGCCGCGGCCTGGCGCCCATCACCACGCGGCTCTACGACCTCGGCGGGCGGCTCAACAAGCCGGTCTCCTGCGGCGGCGTCGCGGTGATGCCGGGGGACGTGATCCTGGCCGACGAGTCGGGCGTGCTGGTGCTGCCGCGCGAGGAGGCCGAGGACGAGGCGGAGGCGGCGATCGCGCGCCAGGCGCGCGGGCTCGCGAGCCAGGAGAAGGTGAGGGCCGGGGCCAAGCTGGGCGACCTCTCGGGCGCCACGGCGAAGGTGAAGGCCGCGCTCGGCGGCTGAGTGGAGCCTCGCCCGGGCGCGCGGTCGCAGCGCCACGGAATCCGGCTTGCGCCGTGGCGGCGAATGCGTCACGTGAACCGGACCGTCACGGCATCGGGAGCGGGCCTTGGAGAAGAAGACCCAGATCAATCTCTGGTACCTGCTTGCTGCGGTGTTCGCGGTCCTGGTGATCCAGGACTTCTTCCAGGCAGCCCGCCAGACCGAGACCATCCCCTATTCCGAGTTCAAGCGCCTGGTCGCCGAAGGCAAGGTGGCGGAGGCGGTGGTCGGTCCGACCACCATCACCGGCCGTTTCAAGGAGCCGCAGCAGGGACGGCCCTTCTTCGTCACCCAGCGCGTCGACGAGTCCCTGGCGGAGGACCTGGTCCAAGGCGGCGTGACCTTCACCGGCGCGGTGCAGAGCACGTTCCTGACGACGCTGCTGTCCTGGGTCGTTCCCGCGCTGGTGTTCTTCGGGTTGTGGTTCTTCCTGATCCGCCGCTTCGCCGACAAGGCCGGCTTCGGTGGCATGATGACCATCGGCAAGTCGAAGGCGAAGGTCTATGTCGAGAAGAACACCGGCGTGACCTTCGCCGATGTCGCCGGCGCCGACGAGGCCAAGGCGGAGCTCGAGGAGATCGTCGCCTTCCTGAAGGACCCTGAAGCATCGGGACAGCTCGGCGCGCGGCCGCCCAAGGGCGTGCTGCTGGTCGGCCCCCCCGGCACCGGCAAGACGCTGCTGGCGCGCGCGGTGGCCGGCGAGGCGGGCGTGCCGTTCTTCTCGATCTCCGGCTCCGAGTTCGTCGAGATGTTCGTGGGCGTCGGTGCCGCGCGGGTGCGCGACCTCTTCGAGCAGGCGCGCAAGGCCGCCCCTTGCATCATCTTCATCGACGAGCTCGACGCGCTCGGCCGGGCCCGCACGGCAGGCCCCGTCAGCGGCGGCTACGACGAGAAGGAGCAGACGCTGAACCAGCTCCTGGTCGAGCTCGACGGCTTCGATCCCTCGGTCGGGATCATCGTGCTCGCCGCCACCAACCGGCCGGAGATCCTCGATCCGGCGCTGACCCGCGCCGGGCGCTTCGACCGCCAGGTCGCGATCGACCGGCCGGACCGCAAGGGCAGGCGCGACATCCTCGCCGTGCATGTGCGCAAGGTGAAGCTCGCACCGGATGTCGATCTCGACCAGATCGCCGCCCTGACCCCCGGCTTCACCGGCGCCGACATCGCCAATCTTGTCAACGAGGCCGCACTCGCCGCGACGCGGGCGAAGCGCGGCGCGATCACCATGGACGACTTCACCGTGGCGGTGGAGCGCATCGTCGCCGGGATCGAGCGGCGGTCGCGGCTGATGAACGAGGAGGAGCGCCGGCGCGTCGCCTATCACGAACTCGGCCATGCGCTGGTCGCGCTGTCGATCCCCGGCGCGGATCCGGTGCACAAGGTCTCGATCATCCCGCGCGGCGTCGGCGCGCTCGGCTACACGCTGCAGCGGCCGACCGAGGACCGCTTCCTGCTGACCGAGCGCGAGCTGAAGACGCGCATGGCCGTGCTGCTGGGCGGCCGTGCGGCCGAGGACCTCGTGTTCGGCGAGGTCTCCACCGGCGCGCAGGACGACCTGATGCGCGCGACCGAGATCGCGCGCGGCATGGTGACGCGCTACGGCATGGTCGACCGCCTGGGCGAGGTCGCCTACGAGACCGAGACCAGCCGCTTCCTCGGCTTGCCGATCGAGGGGGGCGGGCGGCGCTTCTCGGAGGCGACCGCGCGCGAGATCGACCTGGCGGTGAAGGATCTGGTCGCCGAGGCGCATGCGCGCGCGAGGGCCATCCTGGCCGAGCGGCGGACCGAGCTCGACCGGCTGGCGGAGCGGCTGCTCGAGCGCGAGACGCTCGGGCCGGAGGATCTGCCGCCGCCGACCGCTTCCCGCGGCGCCGCAGGCACGTCATCCTGAGGATGCACAGCGCGCCGGCGGAGCCGAGCATGACCGAGACCATCGTCGCCTACGGGCTCTCGACCGAGGGCCCCTGCGAGCCGGCCGCCCTCGAACGCGAACTCGCGCTGTTCGCCGAGTCCGGCTGCACCGCGGCCGAGATCTCCCTGCAGAACAGCCTCGCCGTGCATGCCGGGCGGGTGAACGGGCCGGAGGTGGAGCGGCTGGCGGCGGTGCTGCGGCGCTTCCCGCTGCGCTACACGGCGCACGGCCCCCTCGGCATGAACCTGATGGATGCGGCGCATCACGATCTGCACGTCGCCGTGTGCCGGGCGATGATCGAGGCGACGGCGGCGCTCGGCGCGACCGTGCTGGTGGTGCATGGCGGCGTCTGGGAGCACGGCCTCGCGCCGGCGGAGGTCGAGCGGCGCAAGCGGATGGAGGTCGAGGCGCTGCGCGCGCTCGGCGATGTGGCCGCGCGGCACGGCGTGATGCTCGCCTTCGAGAACCTGCCGCCCCTGCCGCACATCCCGGAGACGCACGATGCCTGGGGCATCGCCGCGCAGGTCGAGGCGGTCGGGCATCCGAATGTCGGCGCCACACTCGACATCGGCCATGCGGCGATGATGGCGACGGCGAAGCAGCAGGATCTCGCCGCCAGCATCGCGGCGATGGCGCCGCATGTGGTGCATCTGCACCTGCAGGACCAGTGCGGGCGCCTCGACACGATCCGCCTGCCGGGAACCGGCGAGAAGCTCGCCTACGGGACCGGCGACCTGCATGCCCCGCCCGGCTGGGGCGACATCCCCCTGGAGCGGCTCCTCGCCGGCTTCGCGCCGCGGGCCGGGACCGTGATGATCTACGAGCTCTCGGAGAGGTTCTTCCGCTTCGTGCCCGAGACCGCGGCGGCGCTGCGGCGCCTCGCGGCGAGAGTGGGAACGGCGCGTCAGGCGGCCTGATGCCCCGCGGCCGCGGTCGAGGGGCCGGCCGCCGACGCGTGAGGCGCTGCGGCGGCTGCGGCGAGCGCGCAGATGCGGCGGATCAGCGCGGCAACGCCGTTGCCGCGATTGGCCGAGAGGTTGCCGATCAGGTCCATCTCCTTGAGGAAGCCGCCGGCATCGGCTGCGAGGATTTCCTCCGGGGTGCGGCCCGAGTAGATGCGCAGCAGCATCGCGACCAGGCCCTGGACGATCGCGGCGTCCGAGGCGCCGGCGAGCCAGAGCCGCCCGTCGGCCATACGGGAATCGAGCCAGACCTGGCTCTGGCAGCCTTCGACCCTGCGCGACGGCTCCCGCCACGCGGCCGGAAAGGCCGGCAGGGCGCGGCCCCAGTCGATCACCTGCTCGTAGCGGTCCAGCCAGTCCTCGAAGAAGGCGAGCTCCTCCTTCAGCGCGGCGATGGCCTCGGCCGCACTGGCTTCGGCGGGCGTGACGTAGGGAGCGTCCATGCGGCGAAGATGGCGGTTCTCGGCACGCGCTCAAGTGCTTTCCCGTCCCGCGTGCCCGCGTCGGCGGACCGGCCCCCCGCAGGGCACGCGGCGCCGCATGCCGACCGTCCACCCCATGCTCAGTACGCCATCCAGCCGCCGTCCACCATCAGCACCTCGCCGGTGATGTAGGTCGCCTCGTCGGAGGCGAGGAACAGCGCGGCATTGGCGACGTCCTCGCTGCGGCCGAGCCGCGGCCAGGGCGTGCGTGCGCGCGAGTAGTCGAGCCAGCGCGGCTCCACCGCGCGGCCGGTCTTGCCCGTCAGGATCTTGCCCGGCGCCACCGCGTTGCAGACGATCCCCTCCTTGGCATAGTCGACCGCGATCTGGCGCGTGATGTAGTTCGTGCCCGCCTTGGCCACGCCGTAGGCGACGTCCTCGGGCGCGGCGACCATGCCGTGCTGGCTGCCGATGTTGACGATGCGTCCGCGCACGCCGTCCTCGTTCGCCGCCTGGGTCAGCATCTGGCGCACGGCGGCGCGGCTCATCAGGAACACGCCGGTCAGACCGACCGCGAGGGTTTCGTTCCACTGATCGAGCGTCGTGTCGGTCAGCCGGCCGCCGCGCGTGCCGCCGATCGCATTGTTGACCAGGATGTCGAGGCGGCCGAAGCGCTCCACGGCCAAGGCCACCGCCGCCTCGGCATCCGCTTCCGCTGCGACGTCGGTGCGGTGGAACAGCACCGCACGCCCCTCGCGCTCGAGCACCGAGCGGGTCGGCTCACCACCCTCCCGGACCGTCTCAGTGATGTCCGCGATCACCACGATCGCGCCCTCGCGCGCGAAGCGCAGCGCGATCGCCCGGCCGATGCCCGAAGCGCCGCCCGTCACCAGCGCGACCTTCCCGAGCAGCCGATCCGCCATGACGTCTCCCCCGATGCTTGAACCGTATGCGCCAGAGTCGCATGTTCGCGGCATGGACACCACCGCGGAGGCGCCGCCGATCGTCCCGGATCCCGCCGATCCGCGCCTGACCCGGCGCGTGCGCGGGATCGACCACACGGGCGCGCCGGTGGAGACCAGCGTCACCGTGGAGCGGCCGCTGACGCTGTTCCTGAACGGGCAGGAGATCGTCACGATGATGACGATCGGCGACTACCCGGAGTATCTCGCGCTCGGCTACCTCCTGAACCAGAACATGCTGCGCCCGGACGACGAGGTGACGGGCGTCGAGTACGACGCCGAGCTCGAGGTGGTGGTGGTGCGCACCGCGCGCACGACCGACTACCAGGAGAAGCTCAGGAAGAAGACGCTCACCTCGGGCTGCGCCCAGGGCACCGCGTTCGGCGACCTGATGGAGCGCTTCGAACGCGTGCGGCTGCCCGAGGCGGAGCTGCGCACCTCCTGGCTCTACCGCCTCACCCACGCGATCAACACCATGCCCAGCCTCTATCTCGAGGCCGGCGCCATCCACGGCTGCGTGCTCTGCCGCGAGGACCGGCCGCTCGTCTACATGGAGGATGTCGGCCGGCACAACGCGGTGGACAAGATCGCCGGCTACATGTTTCGATACAAGATCGATCCGGCGGACAAGATCTTCTACACCACCGGCAGGCTCACCTCCGAGATGGTGATCAAGACCGTGCAGATGGGCATTCCGATCCTGGTGAGCCGGTCGGGCTTCACCGCCTGGGGGGTGGAGCTCGCGCGCCAGGCCGGGCTGACACTGATCGGACGCGCGCGCGGCAAGCGCTTCCTCGCCCTCTCGGGCGAGCACCGCATCGTCTTCGACCTCGACCCCGCCCATGTCGAGGAGGAGAGTGCGAAGCACCGGCGCAAGGGATCGCGTGACGACGCGTGAGCACCCGCCCACGCTCGGCGTCCTGCTCGCCGGCGGGCTCGCGCGGCGCATGGGCGGCGGCGACAAGGGGCTGAAGCGGATCGGCGGCGAGACGATCATCGCCCGCGTGATCGCCCGGCTCGGCCCGCAATGCGCCGGGCTCATCGTCAACGCGAACGGCGATCCCGCCCGACTTGCCTTTCTCGGCCTGCCGGTGGTGCCGGACGACGTGCCGGGCTTCGCGGGCCCGCTCGCGGGCGTGCTCGCCGCGCTCGACTGGGCCGCGCGCGAACTATCCGCCATCGAATGGGTGGCGAGCGCGCCGACCGACTGTCCGTTCCTGCCGCGCGACCTCGTGGCCCGGCTGCACGCCGCGCGCAGGGCCGCGAACGTCCCCCTCGCCTGCGCGCGCTCGGGCGGCCGGACCCACCCGCCCGTCGGGCTCTGGCCGGTGGCCTTGCGGGCCGATCTGCGCCGCGCGCTGACAGTGGAGAACGAGCGCAAGATCGACCGCTGGACCGCGCGCCACGGCATCGCCTGCGCCGACTGGGAAGCCACACCCGTCGATCCCTTCTTCAACGCCAACACACCCGAGGACCTCGCCGAGGCGGAGGCGCTGCTCGCCGCCCATGCCGACCCGTAGCCTGCACAGAGGCTTGAAATTCCTCGCGGAACGTCCCATGACATGCGGCAGGGCAAGGGAGCGATGGGCCAGCCATGAAAGCCTTCATCGTCGCCGTGATCGTCGCCGTGGCACTCGCGGTGGGCGGGTGGTACGTGCTGGACAATCAGTTCCAGCAGAACGCGCAGAACGCGTTCTCCACCTCGAGCGTGCGCCTCTGACGCCGGCTACAGCAGCTCGCTGAACGGCAGGAACGCGACCGTCTCGCCGGGCGCGAGGGTGGTCGTCGTCTCGCCGAGCTCCACCAGACCGTCGGTCTCCACGAGCGAGGAGAGCAGGCCGGCGCCTTCGCGCGGGAAGTTGCGCGCCTCGGGGACGCCGTCCGCGCCGGTGGCGAGACTTGCGCGCACATACTCCCGCCGCCCGGCCTTCTTGCGGTAGCGGAACCCCGCGCGCACCGGGAAGCGGAGCGGCGGCGGCGCTGCCCCGCCCGCGAGCAGCAGCGCGAGCGGGCGGACGATGTGCACGAAGGTGACCACCACCGCCACCGGGTTGCCCGGCAGCCCGGCGAAGGCGGTTCCGCCGACCTGGCCGAGGGCGACCGGCCGGCCGGGCTTGATCGCGAGACGCCAGAAGAACAGCGACCCGGCCGCCTCCACCGCGGCCTTGACGTGGTCCTCCTCGCCGGTGGAGACGCCGCCCGAGGTCAGCAGGAGGTCATGCGCCGGCGCGGCCGCAGCGAGCGCCTCGGCGACCGCGGCGCGCGAGTCCGGCAGGATGCCGAGATCGGTCACGGCGCAGCCGAGCCGTGTCAGCGCGGCGTGCAGGGTGAAGCGGTTGCTGTCGTACACCTTCAGCGGCGGCAGGGGCGCGCCCGGCGGTGCAAGCTCGTCGCCGGTGGAGAACAGCGCCACGCGCAGCCGCGTGCGCACCGCGAGCGTGTCGCGCCCAAGGGCGGCCGCCATGCCGACATCCTGGGGACGCAAGAGCCGCCCCGCCGGCAGCGCGGTCGCGCCCGCGCGCACGTCCTCGCCGGCCGAGCGCGCATTCGCCCCGCGCTTGAGTCCGGCCGGCAACCGCACGCGGCCATCGGGCAGCAGCACGGCGTCCTCCTGCATCATCACCGTGTCCGCGCCCTCGGGCATGGGTGCGCCGGTGAAGATGCGGATCGCCTCGCCCGGCCGGATCGGCCGGGCGAGCGCCCCCCCGGCCGGCACACGCCCGCCCACCCGCAGGATGGTCTCGGCGTCGGGCGCGAGGTCGGCGTGGCGCAGCGCGTAGCCGTCCACCGCGCTGTTGGCGAAGGGCGGCAGGTCGACCGGCGCCACCAGGTCCTCGGCGAGGATGCGCCCGACCGCCGCATGCAGCGGCACCTGCTCGATGCCGGTGACCGGCCCGAGACGCACGCGCAGTTCCGCGACCGCCACATCCACCGGCAGGAGCGCGGCCCCAAAGGCGAAGCAGTCGTCCGAGAGCTGGGCCACGCGCGTCAGCCCGCCGCGCGCGCGGGCAGCCCGATGCCGACCGCGCGCAGCACGAAGCCGGCGATCGCCTCGACGTCGTCGAGGCCGAAGCGCGGCAGCGGGCAGCCGGGCATCTCGCCGTCCGAGGCGACCGCGAGGATCTGCGGATCCTCGGGGTAGAGCGGCGCCTTGCCGGTGACCGCGCGCCAGACCTCGAGCTTCGGGTGCGGGTTGCGCTTGAAGCCCTCGACCAGGACGAGATCGACCGGGCTCATCCGCGCCAGCAGCTCCGGCAGGCTGGGCTCGGGTACGCCGCGCAGCTCGTGCATCAGCGCCCAGCGATTGGCCGAGCCGATCAGCACCTCGGTGGCGCCCGCGCGACGGTGCTCGTAGCTGTCCTTGCCCGGCCGATCGACGTCGAAGCCGTGATGCGCATGCTTCACGGTGGAGACGGTGAGGCCGCGCGCGACCAGCGCCGGGATCAGGCGCACGAGCAGCGTGGTCTTGCCCGAGCCCGACCAGCCGGTGATGCCGAACACCTTCACGGCGCAACACAACGGCCGGCGGACAGGGCCCGCCGGCCGTTCCTCCCGGCGCCTGCGCGGATCAGTCGGCGCCGGCGCTGCGGGCCCCCGGCGGCGCCGCGGCGGCGCGCCCGCCGCTCATCATCTCGTCCACCCACAGGCTGTGGTGCTCCTTCGCCCAGTTGAGATCGACCCGGCCCGTGCCCATGGCGGCGAAGGCGCCCTCCATGCCGAGCGAGCCGATATAGATATGGGCGAGGATGATCGCGATCATCACCAGCGCGATGATGCCGTGCAACTGGATGGCAAGCTGCATGCCGGCGATGTCGGTGGCCCAGAACTGGAACGGGAACATCATGATGTAGCCGGTGACCGCGATCGCGGCACCGCCCAGCACCACCGACCAGAAGATCAGCTTCTGTCCCGCGTTGAACTTGCGCGCCGGCGGATGGCCATGGCCGATCAGCCCGCCGCCCTCGGCGAACCAGCGCGCATCGGTCGCGGAGGGCAGGTTGTCCTTGATCCAGAGCACCAGCATCAGCGCGACGCCGAGGGTGAAGGGGAAGGACAGGTAGTTGTGCGCGACCTTGGCGAGCTCCGACCACGCGGTGAAGGCGTCGGGCCCGATCAGCGGCAGCAGCAGCTCGCGCCCGAAGGTGATGTTGAGCCCGGTGATGCCGAGCACGATGAAGGTCGAGGCGGTGAGCCAGTGCGCGAAGCGCTCGACCCCGTTGAAGCGCTGGATGGTGCGCCCCGAGGGGCCGGCCTCGATGCGGATCGTGCCGCGCACCAGGTAGAAGATCGCCAGCACCGCCAGCATCCCGAGGATGGCGATGCCGCCGATCCACTTCATGGTGGAGCGCCAGAAGTCCTGGAAGTCGCGGCCTGCGGGCTGGATCAGCGTGGCCGCGCGCCGATCGGGGATGGTGACGCGGCCTTGCACGTTGCCCTGGAGGTAGTTGAACAGCATCTGTTCGGTTGCCGCCGGCGGCGCGGCGGGCTGCTGCTGTGCGGCCGCCTCCGGCGCAGTCGCCGTCGCGGCCGCGAGACCGATCCCGACCCCCAGCACCAGCGCGACGAGGGCCGTGCGCAGCCGGGTCCTGATGCCCATCATCCGGTGTCCTCCCGCGGGAAGAATGCCGGCGGCGGGGGGACGCCCCGCCGCCCTCGCTCCGGCCCGGGCCTCAGCCCGCGACCATGTCCTTGTAGGCCGTGCGCCAGCCCCACGCGCCCGAACCGTAGCCGCGCGTGGTCACGCGCTCGGCGTAGATCTGGGCGATGATGTCGCCGTCGCCGGCGAGCAGGGCCTTGGTCGAGCACATCTCGGCGCAGAGCGGCAGCTTGCCCTCGGCGAGGCGGTTCGAGCCGTACTTCGCATATTCGGCAGGCGTGCTGTCGGCTTCCGGACCGCCGGCGCAGTAGGTGCACTTGTCCATCTTGCCGCGGCTGCCGAAGTTGCCGAGCCGCGGATACTGCGGCGCCCCGAACGGGCAGGCGTAGAAGCAGTAGCCGCAGCCGATGCACAGATCCTTGGAGTGCAGCACCACCCCGTCGGCCGTGGTGTAGAAGCAGTCGACCGGGCAGACCGCCGCGCAAGGCGCGTCGGTGCAGTGCATGCACGCCATCGAGATCGAGCGCTCGCCCGGCTTGCCGTCGTTGATCGTGACGACGCGCCGGCGGTTGATGCCCCAGGGCACCTCGTGCTCGTTCTTGCACGCCGTGACGCAGGCATTGCACTCGATGCAACGGTCCGCGTCGCAGAGGAACTTCATGCGGGCCATGATGCTCTCTCCTCCCTAGCCCTTCACGCCGCCCGCACCTGGCAGAGCGTGCATTTGGCCTCCTGCATCGAGGTGACCGGGTCGTAGCCGTAGGTCGTGACCGTGTTCACGCTCTCGCCGAGCACGATCGGGTCGGTGCCCGGCGGATACTTGCCGCGCTGATCCTCCTGCATGAAGTGGCCGGCGAAGTGGAACGGCATCCACACCACGCCGCGGCCGACGCGTTCGGTGACCAGCGCCTTGACGCGGATGAACCGGTCGCGCGGCATCTCCGGCCCCTGCACCAGCACCCAGGCGCCGTCGACGATGTTGCGCTCCGCCGCGTCCGCCGGATTGATCTCGATGAAGCTCTCCTGCTGGAGCTCGGCGAGCCACTTGTTCGAGCGCGTCTCCTCGCCGCCGCCCTCGTACTCGACCAGGCGGCCGGAGCTGATCACCAGGGGGAAGTCGCGCGCGATGTTGCGCTCGACCGCCTGCTTCTGGACCGTGTGGCCGATGTTCGGCACGCGGTGGGCGACGAAGTTGTCGCGGGTCGGATACTTCGCCACCAGATCGGGCCGCGGCGTGTAGATCGGCTCGCGGTGCACCGGGATCGGATCGGGCAGGTTCCAGGCATTCGCCCGCGCCTTGCCGTTGCCGAACGGGATGCAGCCGTGCTCGAGCGCGACCCGCTGGATGCCGCCCGAGAGGTCGGTCGCCCAGGAGACCGTATCGGGGTTGTTGCCGCCGATGCGCAGGATCGTCTCCAGCTCGGCCTGGGTGAGATCCTTGTCCCAGCCGAGTCTCTTCAGCACGCCGTAGGTGAACTGCGGATAGCCGTCCTGGATCTCCGAGCCCTTGGAGTAGCTGCCCTCGGCGAGCAGGGTCTGGCCGTTGTGCTCGACGCCGAAGCGCGCGCGGAACGTGCCGCCGCCATCCTTGACGTGCAGATTGGTGTTGTAGAGCTGGTGCGTGCCCGGATGGCGGTACTCGGGCTTGCCCCAGCAGGGCCAGGGCAGCCCGTAGTAGTCGCCGCGCACCTCCTCGGGCGCGTCCGGCCCGGCGCGCAGCGTCACCAGGTCGAAGTGCTTCTGGTGGCGCATATGCGCCTTCAGCCGCTCGGGCGACTGGCCGCAATAGCCGGTCGACCAGCCGCCGGCGTTGATCTCGCGCAGGACGCTCTCGGCCACCGGCTCCTTGCCCTTCACCTCGATGTTCTTGAACATCTCGGAGGCGAAGCCGAGCTTCTCGGCGAGCCGGTAGAGCACCTCGTAGTCGTTCCTGCTCTCGAAGATCGGCTTGACGATCTGTTCGCCCCACTGCAGCGAACGGTTCGAGGCGGTGCGGCTGCCGGAGCACTCGAACTGCGTGCAGATCGGCAGCAGGTAGGTGCCCTCGCGCCGTTCGGCCAGCACCGCGAAGGTGGTGGGATGCGGATCGGCGACCACCAGAAGGTCGAGCTTGGCGAGCGCCTTGGCCGCCTCCGGCATGCGGGTGACCGTGTTGCCGCCGTGGCCGAACACCACCATGCCGCGCAGGTTCGGCTGGTCGCGCAGCTCGCCCTCGGGCAGCAGCGTGGCGTCGAGATAGCGGGTCGAGGTGATGCCCGCCGTCTCCATCAGCTTCTTGCGCGCCGCCTCGTCCGCGCCGGCCTTGCCGAAGCGGTCACGCAGATACTCGTACGAGACGTTCCAGACCCGGCCCCAGTGCCGCCAGGCGCCCTCGTCGAGCCCGTAGTAGAGCGGCAGCGTGGTGTTGTCGACGCCGAGATCGGTGGCACCCTGCACGTTGCAGTGGCCGCGGAAGATGTTCGCCCCGGTGCCGGGCGCGCCCACGTTGCCGGTGGCGAGCAGCAGGATGCAGGCGGCGCGCACGTTCGCCGTGCCGACCGTCTTCTGCGTCATGCCCATGCACCAGACGAGCGTGGCCGGCTTCTGCTTGGCGAACATCTCCGCCACCTTGCGGAGCTGCGCGCCCGGCACGCCGGTGACGCGCTCTACCTCGTCCGGGGTCCACTTCGCGACTTCCTTGCGGACGTCGTCCATGCCGTACACCCGCTGGCGGATGAACTCCTTGTCCTCCCAGCCGTTCTCGAAGATGTGCCAGAGGATGCCCCAGAGGGTCGGGATGTCGGTGCCGGGGCGGATGCGCACATACTCGGTCGCGTGCGCGGCCGTGCGGGTGAAGCGCGGCTCGATCACGACGAAGTTGGCGCGGTTCTTCTCCTTGCCCTGCAGCAGGTGCTGCAGGCTGACCGGGTGCGCCTCGGCGGGGTTGCCGCCCATGATGACGATGGTCTTGGAGTTGCGGATGTCGTTGTAGGAGTTGGTCTGCGCGCCGTAGCCCCAGGTGTTGGCCACCCCCGCCACCGTGGTCGAGTGGCAGATGCGCGCCTGGTGGTCGACGTTGTTGGTGCCCCAGAACGCCGCGAACTTGCGGAACAGGTAGGCGCCCTCGTTCGAGAACTTGGCCGAGCCGAGGAAGAAGATCCCGTCCGGCCCCGCCTCCTCGCGGATCTTCAGCATGCGGTCGCCGATCTCGTTGATCGCCTGATCCCACGAGATCCGTTGCCACTGCCCGCCGGCCAGCTTCATCGGGTACTTCAGCCGGCGGTCGCCATGCACGAGTTCGCGCACCGATGCGCCCTTGGCGCAGTGCGTGCCCCGGTTGATCGGGCTGTCCCAGGCCGGCTCCTGGCCGACCCAGACGCCGTTCTGCACCTCGGCGACCACCGTGCAGCCGACCGAGCAATGCGTGCAGATGTTCCTGCGCACCTCCACCGGCACGCCGGGCTGCATCGGCCCGGCCTCGGCGCGCTTCACCGTGCCGGCCGCGAGCCCGGCGACCGCGGCGAGCCCGCCCGCGGCGACGCCGGAGCGGCGCAGGAAGGCGCGCCGGTCGAGCGCGCCGGCGGAGAAGGATGCGAAGGCCTGGGCGAGACCGCCGCGGGCCCGGCTTGCGTCACTGCGCTTGATCAGCATCGGACTTCCTCCCTGTCTCCCGCCTCAGCGCTCGTAGCGGTTGGTGCGATAGAAGGCCTGCACATGCGCCGAGTTCGCCTGGTAGCGGGCCTTGCGGGCCTCCTCCCGGCTCTCGCGCGCGGCTGCGCCCGTCGCCCCGGCGATCGGCAGCGTCGCCGCCGCGGCGCCGGCGGCGCCGAGCGTGCGCAGGAAGCGCCGGCGTGCCCCGGCCTCGTTCGTCTGCTTCGTCATTCCCGTCGCTCCCTTTCCAACCCTCCGTCACGCGCCGGCCTTACGCCGGCAGCGCGAAGGCCTCCGTTTCGATCGCGATGAACGCGCGCCCCAGCCGGCCGACCGCGCGGTAGAACCGCGCCGCCCGGGCCTCCTCGAGGTCACCGAAGAACCGTTCCGCCCACGGGCCGATATGGCGCTCGAAGAAACGCCGGTCCTGGCCGGGCGCGCCGTCGCCGAGGCTGCCCTCGATCAGCCCCGCCATCACCTCGCAGAGCATCGCGATGTGGTCCTCGGGTTCGGCGACGCCTTCGGCGCGGGTGATCCCGAGCGCAGCCAGGTCGCCGCGCAGCTTGGCGAGCGGCCGCTCGTGCAGGAACCCGGTCAGGTAGTAGCTGGCATAGGGCAGGAGCTCGCCGCGGCCGAGGCCGATGAAGAGGTCGTGGAACTCGCGTTCCACCGTCTCCGCTCGCGCCTCGCGCGCCGCCGCCGCGAGCGCGTCGAGCGCTTCGCCGAGACGCGTCCCGTCCCCGCCGAGCGCGCCAATCCGGCCGAGCAGCCCGGCATCCGCCGGGCGCGCGAGCAGCAGGCCGAGCAGCGCGTAGACGCGCGCACGGCCCACTTCGGTCTCGCGATCCAGACCAGACGCCGCAGGATGGATCCCGACGTCCACCGTTCCCGAACGCTCCGTCCGTCGTGTCCGTCCGCTTTCCGGACACCCGTCTTGCCGCCAACTCTATGACAGGATCTCGGGCCTTTCCAAGCACATTGGCGTTGGGTCGCGGGCGGATGGGGAAGGGTATCAGACCGGCATGGCGCCGCCGTGGCGCGGACGGGAAGGCGGCGGCGGCGCCTGCTCCTCCGTCGCGGTTGCGGCCCGCGGGTCGGCAGCGGCCGGCGCGGCAGCCGCTGGGAGTTCCGCAGGTGCCGATGCCACGGCCTGGCCGTCGGCAAGCCGGCCCGGCTCCGATTCGTCCGATTCGGACTCGGGCGCGCCCGCCGCCGCCCGCTCCGCCGCAGCCGGACGCGGTGCGGGCGAGAACAGCCTCTCCGCGAGCGCACGGATCTCCGGCCCCTCGCCGATCCCGTCCACGAAGTCGGGCACGCCGCCGGGCGTGTTCCAGTCCCAGCCGTAGTCCACCGGACCGATGAAGTCGCGGATCGCCGGATCGAGCGACCAGACGCGCCTGAGCGCGGCGTTGCGCAGGCCGACCGGCACGCCCTTGCGCAGGAAGGCGGTGATGTCGCTCTCCGCCGTGAGGTCCTCGATGCGCGGCAGGGCGCTGAGGTCCACCGCCTCCTCGGCTGCGGCCGCCGCGCCTTCCGGCGGCGGCAAGGGGGTCTCGGCCGGCGGCGCCTCGGCAGGCGGCTCGGCCGGCGCCGCG
>NZ_VIKA01000150.1 GCF_006704265.1 Elioraea sp. Yellowstone
CGCGCAGGTCGTCCACGCAGGCGCGGACCAGCGAGGCGATGGTCTCCGGAGCGAGGCCGCGGCCGAGCCGGGCGACGTGGTCGGCATCGAGCAGCGGCGGTGCGGCGGCGGCAGCCTGCGGCCGCGGCTCGGCGCCCGGCTCCGTCGCCTCGCCGAGCATTTCGAGCAGCACCGCACCGAGCATCCGCCCCGTCACCGGCTTGGCCAGCACGCCGTTCAGGCCGGCAGCCAGGAAGCGCTCGCGGTCGCCCGCCATGACGTTCGCGGTGAGCGCGACGATCGGCACGGTCCCGGCGGGCGGCGGCAGGCGGCGGATCGCCGCGGTGGCGGCGAGCCCGTCCATCTCCGGCATGAACATGTCCATGAAGACGATGTCGTAGGGGCGCGCGCGCACGGCCTCGACCGCCTCGATCCCGTTGGCGACCACGTCGACGTGGTGTCCGTCCTTGCGCAGCCAGGTGGCGGTGACGAGCTGGTTCGCCGGACTGTCCTCGGCCAGGAGCACGCGCGCGCGGCGCGGGCGGCGGGCCGGTTCCGCCGGATCCTCGGCCGGCTCCGGTGCCCGCTCGGCCGGGGCGAGCGGCAGGGTGAAGGCGAAGACCGACCCGCCGCCCGCGCGGTCCTCGACGCCGATCGTACCACCCAGCAGCTCGACCAGGCGCCGGCAGATGGCAAGCCCGAGCCCGGTGCCGCCGGTGCGCCGCGCATCGGGCGGTTCGAGCTGGGAGAAGGGCTGGAACAGGCGCGACCGCTCGCCCGGCGGGATGCCCGGGCCGCGATCGGCCACCGCGAAGCGGATGCGCGGGGCGAGGCCGATCCCGACCGCAGGCGCGCTCTCGGCGGAGACGACGATGTCGCCGCCGCGGCTGAACTTCACCGCATTGGAGAGCAGGTTGAGCAGGATCTGGCGGATCCGCCCGGCATCCCCCCGCAGATGCTCGGGCACGGTGGTGCCGATCTCGAGCGCGATCGTCAAGCCGCGCGCCTGCGCCGAGGCCCGGAACAGCTCGACCACGCCCGCCATGAGCTGCGGCAGCGAGAAGTCGGAGGCCTCGAGCGCGAGCCGTCCGGCCTCGATCTTCGAGAGGTCGAGAATGTCGTTGATGATCGCCAGCAGATGCTCGGCGCTGTCGCGCGCGGTGTCGAGGTAGCGCCGCTGCTCCTCGTCGAGCCGGGTCTCGGCGAGCAGGCCGAGCGTGCCGATCACGGCGTTCATCGGCGTGCGGATCTCGTGGCTGACCACGGCGACGAAGCTCGACTTCGCCGCCGAGGCGGCCTCCGCCATCTCGCGCGCGCGGCGCATCTGCTCCTCGGCGCGCCGACGCGGGGTGACGTCGGTATAGATCGTGACGAAGCCGCCACCGGGCAGGCCGGTGCGCTTGAACTCGATCACCCGCCCGTCGGGGCGGGTGCGCTCGTAGACGCCGAAGCGCCCCGAGCGGACCACGTCCAGGCGGCGGCGCACCTCGGTCTCGACATCGACCACACCGAACTCGCCGCGTCCGGCCTGGGCGCGGATGATGCCCTCGTAGGGCGCGCCCTCGTAGAGCACCTCGTCCGGCAGGCCGAGCAGGTCCTGCAGCCGGTCGTTCCAGGTGACGAGGCGGAGATTCGCGTCGAAGACGGTGACGCCGTCGGAGAGGTTGGCGAGCGTCGTCTCGAGCAGGGCGGTCTTCTCGTCCGCCTGGCGCTTGGCGCGCGCGATCGCGCGGTTCGCCGCTTCGAGCTGGGCCCGGTCGGCATCGAGTTCGGCCTCGCGGCGGGCGCGCCGGCGCGCCTCGATCGCGAGGGCTGCGATCAGCGCGCCGAGCGCGAGGGTGATCGCCGCCGCGCCCAGGAGCGCGCGCTGCTCGCTCGTCCTGACCGCCGCCGTCGTGGCCTGTCGCGACGTCGCGATCACGGCAGCCACCGGCAGGTCCGGCAGATGGCGGAACGCGACCGGCCCGCTGTCCTCGTCGGCCTCCTCGATCGAGGCGACGACCCCTTGCGCGCTGCCGCGAAGTGCTGCGATCAGCCCGGGCCGGTCGAGGGTCGCCCCCGGCGGCGGCAGGGTCTCGCCCGAACGGGCGAGCACGATGGCGTCGGTGCGCACGACCGCCGCGGTCGCGCCGGGGCCGAAGCCGCGCAGCCATTCGCCGTTCGCGAGCAGGGTCGGGTCGATGAAGCCGACGACCACGCCGCCGAAGCCGCCGCCGTCACGGCTGATCCGGCGCGAGAGGCTGAGCGCCGGCTGGCCGGAGATCGGTTCCGGCAGAGGCCGGCCGATGATCGGCCGGGCCGGGTCGAAGGGCAGGTTGGCGCGCACATAGTCGCGATCATGGGCGAGCACCACGCCGTCCACGCGCCCCTGGGTGCTGGCCAGGACGCGCCCGTCCGCATCGATCACGGCAATCGCCAGCAGGGCCGGATCGATCGCCCCCAGTCGCGCCGCAAGGCCGGTCAGCGAGACTGCTCCCGCCCGTCCCTCGGCCTGCCCGACGAGCGCCAGCAGCACCTCGTCGACCGCGGCGAACACGCGCCGCAGATGCGTCTGCAGCGCCAGCGCGGCGATCTCGGCGCGCTCAGCGGTCTCCTCCATCGCCCGGGCGCGCTCGCGCGCGAGCTGGCCAAGCACTGCCGCCCACAGCACCAGCACGGCGAGCACGCCCGCGGCCGGAAGGCCGAGCCGTCGCGGCAGCGCGGCCCTCACGGCAGGCCCGCCCGCGCGCTCGGCCGGTGCGGCGGACCGGGAGGCTCCGGGCACGACGTCACGGCCTGGATCCTCCGATGCCTGCGGCGCGAGGACAGGGGGCCCGCAGCCCCCTGGGCGCCAACGCTGCCCGCCGCCCCGGTCCGGGGCAACCGCTGCATGCGGCGCGCCGTCTTGCCCCTGCGGGGCGGTCTCACTATGGTCCGGCCGCCCGCGCGGCGCCGTCCGGCGCCATCCCGTCGCGCCCCCGTTTCCGAGGAAGAGCCGATGCCCAAGATCAAGGTGAAGAATCCCGTCGTCGAGATGGACGGGGACGAGATGACGCGGATCATCTGGGGCTTCATCAAGGACAAGCTCATCCTGCCCTATCTCGACATCGACCTGAAGTACTACGACCTCGGCATCCAGAAGCGCGACGAGACCAACGACCAGATCACCGTCGAGGCGGCGCACGCGACCCGAAAGTACGGCGTCGCCGTCAAATGCGCCACCATCACGCCCGACGAGGCGCGCGTGAAGGAGTTCGGGCTGAAGAAGATGTGGAAGAGCCCGAACGGCACGATCCGCAACATCCTCGACGGCACGATCTTCCGCGAGCCGATCATCTGCCGCAACGTGCCGCGCCTGGTGCCGCACTGGGACCAGCCGATCGTGGTCGGCCGCCACGCCTATGGCGACATCTACCGCGCCGCCGAGTTCAAGATCCCCGGCCCCGGCACCGTGACGATCACCTGGACGCCGCATGACGGCACGCCCGGCCTCGCCCTCGAGGTGATGGACATGAAGGGCCCGGGAGTCGCGCTCGGGATGCACAACACGCGCGCCTCGATCGAGGGATTCGCGCGCGCCTGCTTCAACTACGGGCTGATGCGCAACTACCCGGTCTATCTCTCGACCAAGAACACGATCCTCAAGGCCTATGACGGCATGTTCAAGGACGTGTTCGAGGAGGTCTTCGCCGCCGAGTTCAAGGCCGAGTTCGACCGTCGCGGCCTGACCTACGAGCACCGGCTGATCGACGACATGGTCGCCTGCATGCTGAAGTGGCGCGGCGGCTATGTCTGGGCCTGCAAGAACTACGACGGCGACGTCGAGTCCGACGTGGTGGCGCAGGGCTTCGGCTCGCTCGGGCTGATGACCTCGGTGCTGCTCACGCCCGACGGGAAGTGCGTCGAGGCCGAGGCCGCGCACGGCACGGTGACGCGCCACTACCGCGACCACCAGGCGGGCAAGGAGACCTCGACCAACCCGATCGCCTCGATCTTCGCCTGGACACGCGGGCTCGCCTATCGCGGCCGGTTCGACGACACGCCCGAGGTGGTGAAGTTCGCCGAGACGCTCGAGCGCGTCTGCATCGAGACGGTGGAGGCCGGCTACATGACCAAGGATCTCGCGCTGCTGATCGGCAAGGACCAGCCCTGGCTGAACACCCAGGCCTTCCTCGACCGGATCGACGCCAACCTGAAGGCCGCGATGGGGGCCTGATCAGCCCTTCCCGCCGGCCAGCCGCACGGCCATCGGGCTTGCCCTGAGCCGCGCCATCGCGAGGCAGCCGAGCGCGGGCCCGATCGCCAGCACAGCGAAGGCGCCGCCCTGCCAGCCGAGGTGCGCGACCAGCCAGGGCATGGCCTGGATGGTGGCGAGGGTGAGTGCGAAGCCGAGCGAGGTCTGTACCGTCAGCAGCGTGCCGACGAGGCCCGGCTCGGCGAGTTCCGCCACGCTCGCCGAGAACTGCGCCGAATCGGCCACGACCGTCACCCCCCAGACGAGGCCGAGTGCCACCACCAGCGCCGGATGGGCGCCGAAGGCGGGGCCCGCGAGCAGGCAGCAGCCGCCGCTGATCGCCATGGCCCAGATCGTCACGCGCGTCCGCCCCACGCGGTCGGCGAGCAGCCCGGCGGCGACGCAGCCGGCCGCGCCCGCGCCCATCACCACGAAGGTGGCGTAGGCCGCAGCCGCGCCGACCGTGCCGTCGGGCGCGCCGCGCCAGGCGGCGAAGCTCGCCGCCAGATAGGGTCCGATCCAGGCCCACATCGCGTAGAGCTCCCACATGTGGCCGAGATAGCCGAGGGTGGCGAGCAGCGCGCCGCGATTGCGGAACAGCGCCACCGCGTGGGCGGCGCGGAAGGGCGGCGCCGGGGCGTGGCGCGGCCCGAGCCGCACGGCGAGGATCAGCGCGGCGGCCGCGACCGCGGCCGCGGAACTCGCCGCGACGGTCACGCGCCAGTCGAGCCCGCCCAGCGCATTGGCGAGATGCGGGGTGGCCGAGCCCAGCGTCACCCCGCCGACGAGCAAGCCGACCAGCAGTCCCGTGTCGTTGCGGTCCGCCCAGCCCGCGGCGAGCTTCATCCCCGGGGGATAGACGCCGGCAAGCGCGGCTCCCGTGACGGCACGGAGTGCGAGCACTGCCGGATGTCCCACCGGCAGGGCGAGGATCAGCGCGTTGGCTGCCGCACCGACCAGCGCCGCGCCCGCGCTCAGGCGCCGCGGGTCGAAGCGGTCGGACAAGGCGAGTGCGGCGGAGCCGAGCGTGCCGGCGACGAAGCCCGCCTGCACGGCGCCCGTCAGCCAGGCGAGAAAACCCGCCGGCAGCACCGCTTCGCGCGCCATCGGCGGCCCTGCGGCGGTGCCGGAGAACCACAAGGTGAGCCCCAGCACCTGGGCACAGACGATCAGCGCGAGATGGAAGGACTTGCCGGGCGGCACGCCGCGGCTACAGCGGCAGCGACGGATCGATCACGGTGACCTCCGGGTCGCCCTCCATCAGCCGCGTGCGCAGATCGACCACGCTCTGCGCGATCGGCTGGAGCCATTCCGGCGTGATCGTGTCCGGCGCGCGGCTCAGCACGGCCTCGAGCCAGCCTCGGCCCTCGCCCCAGGCGCCCCAGAGCGTCTGCAGCGTGCGCCCCGGCGGAGCGAACACGCTGCGCCTCGCCAGCACCGTGCCGTGATAGGCGAGCTTGCGGCGCACCGGCACCGCGCCGCTCTCGGCGTCCCGGATCTCGCCGCCCGCGGTCGCCTGCATCGGCTGCGGCGCGTTCTCGGCGACGTCGAAGGTGGCGGCGTGGGCGAGTTCCCACTCCTCGATCTCGGTGCGCGAGATCCCGGGCTTCGTGCGCCAGGTCCAGACGACGACGATGTAGCCGGCGGCCGCCATCACCGCCTTGGGCGGAATGCTGCCGGCCGTGCGCACGGAAAGACGCACCGGCTCGACCCGCGGCTCGGCCAGCGCGCCGTCGGCGTCGATCAGCGCGCGGAGGAAGAGGAGGGTGCGGTCGCGGCGGCTCATGGTGCGGTCTCCTGCGTGGCCCCGGGCGTGCGGGTGACGATTCCGGCCTCGACCAGAAGGGCGAGGCCGCGATGCAGCGTGTCGCGCGCGACGTTGCCGCCGGCCACGCGCCGCACCGTCTCGGCGAAGTCCCGCTCGATCTCGGCGAGTGTTGCCCCGTCGCACAGCATGGCGATCAGCCAGGTGGTGGCGTTGAGCTCGGTCAGCGCCGGTCGCGCGCGCGTGTAGGCGTAGGCGAGGCCCCATTCGGGCATCGGCCGCAGCACCACGCCGGGGGCCCGGTCAAGCCGGTCGGTCGGGCAGAACACGGAGATCGGTTCCCTGGTTCATCGTTTCGCAGAACGGATCGGGCGCGTCCCAGCGCCCGTGGAAGGCATAGGCGGTGGCGCGGCAGCCGCCGCGGGTGAGCTGGCTCGATGCGCAGTCGGGACAGTGCCCCTCGACCGCGCCGGCACGCAAGCGCCGATAGAGCGGATGGTTCCAGGTCTCGAGCCAGGGGGTCGTGCGCAGGTCGCCGTAGTCGACGTATTCGCGCAGATACGGGCAGCCGATCGCGCGGCCGTAGGGATCGATCGCGGCGTTCTGCCAGCAGCAGTTCGCGTCGTTCGGGTGCCAGGACTGCATCAGCCGAAGCCCCGGCGGCAGGGCGGCGGCGACGGCGCGGAGTGCGGCCATCTGCTCGGCGAGCGGAAGCGCGAGCTCGCTCCAGTTCCGCCGCGCGCGGCCGAGCGGGTAGAGGCGCAGCACGCCGAACTCGTCCGCCCCCGACCCGGCGGCGAGCCGCGCCAGCGCCGGCAGCGCGGCGGCGTTCGGGCGGCAGAGGATCGCCAGGATCGAGACCGGCAGGCCGTGGCGGCGCAGCGCGGCGATGCCGGCGGTCGCGGCCGCGAAGCTGCCGGGTGTTGCGGTCAGCGCGTCATGCGTCGCCGCATCCGCGGCGAGGAGGTCGACATAGACGCGGCCGATGCCGAGGGCGGCCAGCCGCGCGGCCACGTGGTCGTCGATCGTCACCGCGTGGGTGCGCAGCGTGGTGAACATGCGTCCCGCCGCGTGCGCGAGGATCGTCTCGGCATCCGCGCGCGCGAGCGGCTCGCCGCCCTCGACGAAGACGTTGATCACGCCCGCCTCGGCGAGCGCGTCGATCAGCCGCAGCCAGGTCGCGGTGTCGAGTTCCTCGGCGGCCGGGCGGGCGCCGCACTCGGCGTAGCAGAGGCGGCAGGCGAGCGGGCAACGCGCGGTCAGGCAGAGCGTCAGCTTCATCGGCCGCGCCATCCACGGCGCGCCGGTCGCCGGGTCGGGCGGCAGGGTCATGACCCGATCATCGCGCGCACCGCCGCGACGGCGGCGGCGGCATCGAGCAGGCCGGCGCCGGCGCGCTCGGTGCCGGCGGGGTCGGTGGAGGCGACGGGCAGCGGG
>NZ_VIKA01000151.1 GCF_006704265.1 Elioraea sp. Yellowstone
GGGCAGCGCCGTTCCGTCCGCCCCGTCGAGCAGCAGGTCGCGACCGGCGCGGGCCAGCAGCGCGCCCGCCTCGATCCTTCCCGACGCCCCCTGGGTCAGGTCCTGGCCGGCCTGGAGCCGCACCGTGCCGCCGGGCGCGGTGACCGGGGCGGCGAGCGCGAGGTCGCCGCCGGCGGTGAGCGTCACCGCGCCCGGCAGGACGGTGGAGACGCCCGCGGTCGGGCCGGGGAAGGCGGCGCTCGGGCCGACCGACCCGACGGTGAGGTCGGCGGCGGCGCGATAGGCGAAGCGGAAGAAGGCCTCGCCCGCGACGGTGCCGACACTGTTCGCAGCCGACGCCGTGAGATCGACATCACCGAACGCCGCACGCGCGAGCAGGCTCTGCGCCTCGATGCGGCCGGCCGCCGTCTGCTGCACCGAGCCGAATCCGCTCGCCAGCCGCACCGTGCGCCCGGCGGTGATTCCCGCCACCGTCGCGTCGGTGCCGTGCGCCAGGGCGGCGACCGTGACGGGCCCCGCGCCGCGGAACTCGACATCGGCGCTCGTGCCCGGCGCGCTGCCGGCGAACGTCCCGACCGCGTTGTCCGCCGCCCCGAGCAGCACCGAGCCCTGGGCGCTCCGCGCGACGAGGCTGTCGGCGCCCAGCGCCGCGCCGGCGAGCTGTGCGACATCCGCACCGGCCTGGCCGGCCTCCAGGGTCACCTGCCGGCCGGCCAGATCGATGCCGGCGCGCAGCGTCAGCGTGCCCGTCGCCGCCTCGCCGGGCCGGTCCGCCCCGCCGAGGCTGCCGATGCGGAGATGATAGTCATTCGCCCCGAGGCCGATCCGGCCGAGCTCGACGGCGTCGATCGACAAGGTGCCGGCCGCTGCCGCGCCCAGGCTGATCGCGCGGCCGGCGGTCAGGGTGCGCAGCACCGCCTCGGTGAGGGTCGCCGTGCCGAGGGTGCCGGAGGGGCCGATCGACAGGTCATCCGCCGTCACGACGACGCGCGGTGCCGCCACGGTGGCCTCGATCGCCACCTGCCCGCCCGCGAGCGAGGCGACCGTACCGGCCGTGACCGGCTCCAGCAGGGTCAGGGTGTCGGCTGCCGCGAGCGTGACTGCCCCGGCATTCGCCACCCCGGGCACCTCGGTGTCGGCGACGACGGTGAGATCGCTGCCTGCCCCCTCGGCGCTGACGGTGACGGCGCCCGTGCCGAGGTTGTGCGCCACGAGCGCAAGGCTGCCGGTGTTGCGGAAGGCGAGACCCTCGCCGGTGATCGCGACCAGCGTGCCGACCTGGTTCGCCGCCGCGGTCAGATCGACCGGGCCTTCCGCGGCGAGGTCGAGGCGGCTGGCGACGATCGGCGCGGCGGCCGCCTGGGAGATCGCGCCGCCTGCGGTGGTGTTCAGGAACACCCCGCCCGTGCCCGCGGCGATCCCCTGATCGAGGCTCAGCGTGCCGGCGGCGCGCAGGGCGACGTCCGCCCCGGCGGTGGCGAGCCCGGACAGTGCGGGCAGTGCGCCCCCGCCGACCGTCCCGACGGCGAGCGCGCCCGCGTTGGTGAACCGGAAGACGTGGCCGGCGCCGCCCGCGCGCCCGGCGATCGTGCCGACGCTGTTGGCCGGATCGGTGAGCGCGACCGAGCCGCTCGCGGCCGAGGCGGCGAGGGCCGAGCCGGCCCCGCCCGTCACCGGGCCGGTCTGGCCGATCGCGCCCGCGCTCGTGCTGCCCGTCTGGAGGATCAGGCTGCGGCCGCCGAGCGCGATCCCCGTCGCCGGGTCTCCAGCCGTGCCCGAGACCGTGATCGTGCCGGTGGTGCTCCGGAGCCGCACGGTGGCGTCCGCCGCGCCCAGCCGGGCGAACTCGTCGCGGTTCACCGCGAGCGCGGTCGAGTCGGCGTCGGTGCTGCCGAGTTCGGTGCCGGTGCCGAGCAGGATCGGCCGGGTGCCGGTGCGGGTGGCGATGTCCACCGTGGCGGCACCGGTGCCCAGGGCCGCGTTCACCGCGATCCGGTCGGCCACGGCGGTGACCGCCCCCGCCTCGACCGGCGCGTCGACGCGGAGCAGGGCGCCCGTGCCGGCGGTCAGGGAGACGGCGCCGCCGCCGGCCGCGATCGCCTCGGTGAGGGTCAGCGCGCCGGCGGCGGTGAGCGTGACCGGCTGGCCGGCGGTGGTGATGCCCGACACGCCCGCGACCGTGCCCACCGTCAGCGCCCCGCCGGCAGCGAGGCTGAACGCCCCGCCGGCGCTGCCCGCGACCGTTCCGGCCGCCGCGGTGTTGATCGACACGGCGCCCGCGGCCTCCGCCAGCAGCGTCGCGGCCGCGATCGAACCGGCGGTCTGGCTGATCGCCCCGCCGGCGCCGGTGCCGCCGCCGGTGGCATCGAGCACCAGCTGGCCGGATGGCCCGAGCGCGATCGTGCCGGCGAGGATGATGTTGCCCGCGCCCCCGGCGCCGACCCCGGACTGCAGCGTCAGATTGGCCGATCCGACCGCCGTGATCGCCGATCCGAGGTCCTGCAGCACGGCGCCCTGGGCCTGCAGCGTGAGCGTCCGTCCGGTCGGGATCACGAGGTCCGAGAACACGGCGATCTCGCCGGTGCCGCCGGTGTCGGGACTCCCGACCGTGGTCACCACCACGTCGGAGAGGGCGAGCTGCGCCTCCAGATCGCCGGCATTGAGCACCGAGGTCGGACCCGGCGCGCCCGGCGACGGCTGGGTGACAGGCCCGATCGTGACGTCCTGCGACGGGATGTCGGCGATCTGGAGATCGGTCGGGTCGAGCAGCAGCACGCCGACCCGGCCGAGGGTGGCGCGCAGGTCGGCGAGACCGCGATAGTCGAGCCAGCCCTTGGACGAGACCTCGGCGAAGCCGCCGTCGCCCCCTTCGGCCCCGCCGCGCGCGCTGATCTCGCCCCAGAACCGGGTCGCCTCCTCCGACCAGACGATCACGCGTCCGCCGTCGCCCGCCGCCGTGGCATCGGCGAGGATCGCGGCGCCGCGCTCGACGGTGACCTCGCGCGCCTTCGGACCCGGGCCCTGGCCGCGCAGATCGCCGCCGACCCGCACCGTGCCGCCGCCGGCCCGCCCCGAGGCGTCGATCCGTGCGCCATCCTTGAGCGCGATCCGCTCGCCGCGCACATCGACCGTGCCGCCGCGCTGGCCCGGCTCGCGGCCGGAGACGTCGAGATGGCCCGCGACCGTCACCGTGCCGGCATCCCCGCCGCCGAGCACGATCGCGCCTCCCTCCTGGCGCACCGCGGTGGCGGCGATCCGGCCGCCGGCGAAGATCACCTCGTCGACCACGCCGCGCGCCACGCGCGCCGAGACCAGCACCTGTCCGCCCGGCGCCTCGATCGTGCCGGTGTTCGACACGACCGGGCCACCGCCCGCCGGCGCGCGCGCGACGGGATCGCGCACCTCGAAGGCCACCAGCCCGTCGCCGGCGAGGTCGATCGTGTAGGTCTCGGCCCCGCCCAGCACGACCCGCCCCTGCCGGGCGACGATGCGGCCGGCGTTGCGCACCTCGGGCCCGACCAGCGCGGCAACGCCGCTGTCGGCCACCGTGATCTCGCCGCGGTTCTCGACCCGCGCGCCGGCCACCCGGCCGGCCGCGCTCGCCGTCACCTCGCCGGTCGCCATCAGCCGCTCCGCGTCGATGCGAGCGGTGGTCGCGAGCAGGCTCGCGGCACTCACCTGCGCGCCCTCCGAGAAGGTCACGCCGGCTTCGTTCTGGATCACGATCCTTCCGTTCGCGGAGAGCCTCCCGGCGATCACGCTCGGATCCGGCCCCCTGACGCGATTGAGCGCGATCGCCGAGGACGAGGGCTGGACGAACTGCGTGTGCTCGCCGGGCGCGATCGAGAAGCGCTGCCAGTCGATCACCGCGCGGGCGCTGCCCTGCTGCACGACGAGATGGCCGGGGGCGGGCGTGGCGATCGTCGCCTGCCCGGCCACCACCGTGCCGCCCTCGGGATTGGCATGCGCCGGCACGCCGGCCAGTGCCGTGAGCGCCGTGCCTGACGCCAGCAGCAGCCGCAGCCTCTGAGGGCCCGAGGCGATCATGGCGCGGTTCGCAGCCCCCTTCCCCTGTTCTTGCGCCGCCATCCGATGTCAGAAGCGGCCAGTGAGCCTGAAGAACCCCGCATACATTGACAAAGGTTGCACGTTCGCGCCAGCAAACTCGCGCGTGAGCCGACGCACGCCCTCGATCTCGAGCGTCAGCCAGGAGCGGATGTCGAGCCGGACGCCGAGACCGAGCGAACGCATCGGTATGGCTGGCGGCGGCGGCAGCCCCTGCCCTTCCTGGTCCCAGGCGCGACCGAGATCGACGAAGCCGTAGAACTGTGCCGGCAGGCCGGTCGTGTCCGCCTCGGTGAGGCGGAGTTCGGTCGTGGCGCGCAGCTCGATCGATCCGATCACGGCACGATCGCCGGAGACCTCGCCGGCGTAGAAGCCGCGCCCGAGGCGGTCGCCGCCGAGGAAGAACTTCTCCTGCTGCGGCAGGACGTCGCCCGAGTACTGTCCGGCGATCACGCCGAGCAGGTCGAAGCTCCAGCGCCCGGCCGTGAACAGGGCCTGCAGACGCGACAGCTCGCCCGTCCACTTCACGTAGTCCGGATTGGCGCCGGGCCGCGGCGTCAGCGCCGTGATCGCGTCCGACGAGGCGCCGAAGCCGTCGATCCCCTTGTGCACGGTCGCGCGGAGCGTGGTGATGCCGAGCCACGCGTCGCGCAGGTTCGCCTCCAGGCCCAGCCGCGCGGCGCGGTAGCGGCCTTCGGTGCGCTGCTGCACCTGGCGCTGCGCGTCGTCCTGCGACTGGGCGTTGTAGAGATCGACCTGGCCGTTCAGCCACAGATTCGCCGCGCGTGAGCGGATCAGCGGATAGCGCGCGGCTAGCCCGGCGACGACGACATGCCCCTCGTAGTCCAGGGCGGCGAGCGGCAGGCCCGGCAACGTGCGGCCGTAGCCCGCGAACAGCCTGAGCGACAATCCGCTCGCGCCGATGAAGCCGGAGAGGTTGGCCTGGACGAAGTTCTGCTCCTGGCGCTGCTCCGGCTGGCCGCGCAGGGCCGTGGTGACGGCCAGGAGCTCGGCGCGCTCGCCGAACGGGGTGAAGCTGTTCAGCCCGGCGAGCGCGAAGAGCTGGGTCGGCCCCTGCTGGCGCGAGGCGCGATTGTCGTAGATCAGCACGCCGTCATAGGCGCGGCGCGACAGGCTGACCACCATCAGCGGCGCGCCCTCGACGGTCCCGGGCCGCAAGGTCGCGCTCGCCGCCACGCCGGGGATGTCGTTGACGAGCAGCAGCGCGCGTTCGAGGGTGGCGACCGCGAGCGGCCGCTCGGCGAGCAGGGGGGCGAGGAAGGCGCGCACCTGCGCGATCGCCGGCCCGATCTCGCCCTCGTACTCGATGTCGGCGATGCCGCCCTCGATCACGCGCAGGCGCACCACGCCGTCCTCGATGCGCTGCGGCGGCACGACCACGCGGCTGAGGAAGTAGCCCGCATCCAGGTAGAGCCGCTCGAGGCGCTGGGCGAGGGCGAAGATCTCGGCGACCGTCACCTCCCGGCCCACCAGCCGGTCGGTCTCCGCGCTCAGCCGGTCGGGAGGGATCGCGCTCGCGCCCTCGACCAGGATCGCGCGCGGCACCAGACGGACCGTCTCCGCGCCGGGCGGGACCGGCACGACCGCGGGCGCGGCGGGAGCGGGGAGCTCGGGCTCGACGCGCGCCGGCGGCGGGACGGTCACGCGCTCCGGCGGAGGCGCGAGCACGGGCGGCGGCGCCGGCTGGGCGTGCACGGTGGCGCCGGGCAGCAGGCCGATCGGCAGCGCGGCCAGCGCGACCAGTACGACCAGCGCGCCCCGGCGGGCGAACCGGCCTTCCCTCCGGCGGCGCGCGCGGATCCGGCGTGCTGTCATTCCGCTCCCATCACCGGCGCCGACGCTAGCACGCAGCCCTCCTCCGGCCAAATGTTGCGGATTCGGCTCATTGCCGTGCCACGGCAGCCGGGGCGCCCGCCCGGCTTGCGTCGCAGCCGCGAATCGGGTGTTTCCCGCCGGCCCGATCATGGGGCAGACTCGGTGCCCCATCCACAGCAGGCCCGCGATGGAAGGCCAGACCCTCGGCAAGTACCGGATCATCGCCGCGATCGGCCGCGGGGCCGCCGGCACGGTGTGGCGCGCCACCGACCCGGTGATCGAGCGCACGGTGGCGATCAAGACCATCAAGCTCGACCACGCCGGCGACCAGGAGGCGGCGGAGGAGATCGCCCGCTTCAAGCGCGAGGCGCAGGCGGCGGGGCGCCTGTCGCACCCCAACGTGGTGGCCGTCTACGACTACGGCGAGCAGGACGGGCTCGCCTACCTGGTGATGGAGCATGTCGAGGGCGGCTCGCTCAAGGGCCTGCTCGACAAGGGCGAGCGGCTGCCGCTCAAGGAGGTCGCCCGCGTCATGGACGAACTCCTCGCCGCGCTCGCGCACGCGCACGAGAAGGGCGTGGTGCATCGCGACATCAAGCCCGCGAACGTGATGCTGACCAGGTCGGGCCAGGTGAAGGTGACCGATTTCGGCATCGCCCGGATCGAATCCAGCACCATGACCCAGGCCGGCACGGTGCTCGGCACGCCCGCCTACATGTCGCCCGAACAGTTCCGCGGCGAGCCGGTCGATCCGCGCACCGACGTCTACTCGGCCGGCGTCGTCCTGTACCAGCTGCTCACCGGCGACAAGCCCTTCGAGGGCAGCTTCACCGCGATCATGCACAAGGTGCTGAACGTCGAGCCGCCGCGCCCCTCGGAGATCAGTGGGGCCGTGCCGCCGCCGCTCGACGCGGTGGTGGCGAAGGCGATGGCGAAGCGGCCGCAGGCCCGCTTCGAGAGCGCGGCCGCCTTCCGCGCCGCCCTCGCCGAGGCGATCCGCACGGCCGAGGCCGCGCCTGCGGCGACGATCGCCGGGGTCGATCTGGATGCGACGGTGATCGAACGCCGTCCGGCATCGCCGGCGCCGGAGCGCGCGCCGGCCAAGACCGGTCCGGCGGGCGGCGGCGCGGAGCCCAGGCGGCGCGTGCCCGTGGCCCTGCTGGCGGCGCTTCCCCTGGCGCTCGCCGCCGCGGCGGGTGCAGCGTGGTATGTCCTGCTGCGCGAACCCGAACCCGCGGTGATCGCCACCGCCGAGTCGCCGGCGCCGCCGCCGATGGTGCTCCAGCCGCAACCGCTGCCCGATCCGCCACGCCCGCCCCCCCCTCTTCGGCGTCCCGTTCGGCCCGGCCACCTAACCCGCGCGCGGGGGGGGGGGCGCGCCCGCCCCGCCGCGCCGCGGTCGCCGCCGCGTCGCCCGGCACG
>NZ_VIKA01000152.1 GCF_006704265.1 Elioraea sp. Yellowstone
GCGCTCCGCTGCGCGCAACCAGGGGCTACGCTCCGCGCCCCTCCCTCGGCTCCTACACCACTCGAAGAGACATTAACACCGCATGCCCGCGTGCTCGCCCGTCACCGCAGGGAGCCAGCCGCCGAACGGGCCCGACGGGTCATCACGCCAGTGCCATGAGTGGATCTGGCAGGATGGGTCGACTTGACGGTGCCCGACCGAGGTGCTGCGTCGCCTCCTCTGGCCCGAAAGACTGGCACGACGGCGTATCTCTCTGCCGCCGCACGCGGGCGATCGAGATCCGGACAGGACGGGCTCTCCCGGTGGCCGGACGCACTCGACCTGGAGCGGTTTCCACGCATGTGGAAACCGCTCCAGCGCAGCCCATCCTTGCGCAGGGGGCTCGGTCCAGCCGCCTGCGATCCGCCCCCGTCAGGGGGCCTGGACGAGGCCGGCGCCGACACGCGCGGCCGGGAACGGCAGGCGGCGCGCCGTGGACTGCAGCTTGCGCCAGAGGGTCATGCCGCGCATCGCGGTGGAGGTCTGGGCCCAGAGCGCGGCGCAGCCGGCCACGTGCGGCGTCGCCATGGAGGTGCCGCTGATGGTGCGGTAGCGGATCGGCCGCGGCCAGGACGAGAACACGTCCCGACCCGGTGCTGCGATCTCGATCTTGCCGAAGTTCGAGAAGCTGGAGGGCGCCAGGTCGGGATCGAGCGAGGCGACCGACATGATGGTGGGCGAGTTCGCCGGCGCGCCGGTGGTGGAAGCGGCATTGCCGGCGGCGGCGATGATCAGGCAGCCGTTCGCGAGTGCGGCCGACCCGGCGGCGGTGTAGGCCGCCTGCACCGGGCTCTGGCTGCCGAGCGACATCGAGATCACCTGGCAGCGGTTGGCGATCGCCCAGTTCATGCCCGCAAGCACGCCCGCGCCGGTGCCGCTGCCCGAGTTGGTCAGCACCTTGCCGACGAAGATCTGCGAGGCGTGGGCGATGCCGTAGCGCGGCGTCGATCCCGCCGGCGCCTTCGGGCCGGTCGCCGTGCCGATGCAGTGCGTGCCGTGGCCGTGCAGATCCTGCACCGGCTGGCCGACGAAGGTCTGCGTGAAGATCGCGCGGCCGTGGAAGTCGGCATGGCCGAGATCCATCCCCGTGTCGAGCACGGCGACCTTGATGCCGAGACCGCTGCGGGTGCTCCACGGCACACGGCAGCGGATCAGCCCCCAGGTGGCGCCCAGGACCTCCGGCTCGACCTCCTCCTCCTCGCCCGGTCCGGGCCCCGGGGCCGGCACGGCCTTGAGGTCGCGCGCGATCGCGTTGGCCGCGCTCAGGAAGCCGCGGAGATAGTCGGCGCTGTCGGCGAAGACGAAGTACTCGGGCTCAATCACCTCGATCGGGCTGTCCGCCCCGACCTCCTCGAAGGCGCCCATGCCGCGCGTCGCCAGGGCCGTGCCGCTCACGAGCGCCACACCGATCTCGGGGAAGTTCAACGCCTCGGCATCGCCGGTGTCCTCGGGTGTGACCGCCTGGCCGGCGAAGTCGCGCGCATCGGCCATGCGGAAGGCGCGCGCGCGCAGCGCCTGCGCCCCCTCCTCGGCCATGCCCTCGCGATAGGTGACGAGGTAGCGGCCGGTCTCGAGCGTGTCGCCGCCGCGCTGCAGCGCCTCGAGCAGGAGCTGTTCGGTCGAGGCGGAGACGGCCGTGCCGCCGGCCGGCTCCCCGGCCTCGCTGCGCGCCGCCACGCGACGCGTCGGTCCGCGCCTGCCACGCCTGAGTGCCATGGACGTCACTCCCGTTCTATTGCCGATGACGCGCAGCCGCTCTTGCTACGCTGTCGTTACGTTAACCCGGGACAATGACGACCTGCAAGCGGAATGAGACCGGCTCCGGAAAAGTTCAACGCCCCGGCAGGCGGCCGGCGTCGCGCCGGTTCTCGTAGGCCTTGGCGTGCAGCCAGGCCGCCTCGTGCAGCGTCGCATCGACGCCGGCGCGGCGCGCGGCCTGCAGGAGGAAGCCCAGGATGTGATCGGACTCGACGCGGCCGCCCGCCTCGAGATCGCGCAGCATCGAGGCCGATGCGGCGGGGCTTGAGCGGAAGAACGGCCGGAACTCGCGCTCGAGGGCATGCTCGCGCACCGGGTGGCCGTGCGCGGCCGCGATCGCGGCGTTGCGTTCGAGCAGATCGTCGAGCCAACCCTGCCCGCCGGGCACGGCGGCGATCTCGCCGAGATTGGCGCGCATCAGCACCGTCGCCATCGCCAGCGTGCCGAGGAAGACGAGCTTCTCCCACATCCGGCCGCGGATGTCGCCGACCGCCTCGGCGCGCACGGGGGTCGCGTCGAAGGCACGCTTCAGCGCCAGCACGCGCGGCGACAGCGCGCCGTCGAGTTCGCCGAACTCGAGGATCTGCACCGGCGCGAGATGGCGCACCACGCCTTCCGGCGTCAGCGTCGCCTGGATCTTGGCGAGCCCGCCGAGCACCCGCGGCGCGCCGAAGGCCGCCACCAGCGTCTCGATGTGCGAGAGGCCGTTGAGCAGCGGCAGAACGGCCGTGCCCTCCCCGATCGCCGGGCGGATCGCCGCGATCGCGCCGTCGAGATCGTAGGCCTTGGCGGTCAGCAGCACGATGTCCCAGTCGCCCGCACGGGAGAGATCCTCGGCGGCGAGCGCTGTGACGGCCAGCCGCGCATCGCCGGCCGGGCTCTCGATCGCCAGCCCGTCGCGCTCGAGCTGGGCCTTGCGGCCGGTCCGGACCAGGAATGCCACCTCGGCGGAGCCCGCCTGGGCCAGCCTGCCGCCGAAATAGCCGCCGACCGCGCCGGCACCGAGCACGAGCACGCGCATCACCACCGCCCTTCCACGACGTGGCCGTCGCGCAGCGTCAGCGTGCGGTCCATCCGCGCGGCGAGTTCGGGATTGTGGGTCGCGATCAGCGCCGCGACGCCGCGCCCGCGCACGAGCGAGAGAAGCTCGCCGAACACGACATCCGCGGTCGCCATGTCGAGATTGCCGGTCGGCTCGTCGGCGAGCAGCAGCTTCGGCCCGTTGGCGAGCGCGCGCGCGATCGCCACGCGCTGCTGCTCGCCACCGGAGAGCCGGGCCGGGCGATGGTTCACCCGCGCCGAGAGGCCGAGCGCGCCGAGCAGCGTCGCCGCGCGCTCGCCCGCCGCGCGCCTGCCCACTCCGGCGATCACCTGCGGCATGGCGACGTTCTCGAGCGCGCTGAATTCCGGCAGCAGATGGTGGAACTGGTAGACGAATCCGATCGTGGCGCGGCGCAGCGCGGTGCGCTCGGCGTCGCCGAGCGCGGAGGCCTCCCTGCCGTCCACCACGATCCGCCCGGCATCCGCCCGCTCGAGCAGTCCGGCGATGTGCAGGAGCGTCGACTTGCCTGCGCCCGACGGCGCAACCAGGGCGACGATCTCGCCCGGCGCGATCGCGAGGTCCACCCCGCGCAGCACCTCGAGCAGGCCGTCACCGGTACGGAACGACCGTTCGACCCCCTCGAGCCGCAGCACCTCCTCACTCATACCGGAGCGCCTCCACCGGATCGAGACGCGCGGCACGGAACGCCGGATAGAGCGTCGCCGCGAGCGACAGTCCGAGCGCCATCAGTGTCACCTGCAACACCTCGTTCGGATCGACCACCGCCGGCAGGCGCGAGAGGAAGTAGATCTCGGCCTGGAACAGCTCCTGGCCGGTGAGCCCCTGGAGCCATTGCCGGATCGCCTCGATGTTGAGCGAGAAGGCGAGCCCCAGCACGACGCCGGTCGCGGTGCCGAGCACGCCGATCGAGGCGCCGCACATCAGGAAGATGCGCATCACCGCCCCCCTGGTGGCCCCCATGGTGCGCAGGATCGCGATGTCGCGCCCCTTGTCCTTCACCAGCATCACGAGCGAGGAGATGATGTTGAAGGCGGCGACCAGGATGATCAGCGTGAGGATCAGGAACATCACGTTCCGCTCCACCTGCACCGCCTGGAAGAAGGAGGAGTTCGCCTGCTGCCAGTCGAGGATGCGCACGGGCTGCGTGCCCAGCGCGTCGCGGATCGCGAAGGCCACGCCGCGCACGCGTGTCGGATCCTCGACGAACACCTCCACCTGCGTGGCCGACCCCTCCTGGCGGAAATAGGCCTGCGCCGCCTCGAAGGGCAGGAACACGTAGGAGGAGTCGTACTCGTACATGCCGACCTCGAACAGGCCGACGATGGTGTAGGCGACCACGCGCGGCACGGTGCCGAACGCCGTCACCTGGCCCTGCGGCGAGACCAGGCTGATCCGCTCGCCGACGCGCAGATTGAGCCTGGCCGCGAGCCGCGTGCCGATCAGGATCGCGTCATTGCCCTGGAAGCGGTCGAGCGAGCCGGCGACGATGTTGCCGGCGAGGATCGCGCGCGCGCGCAGGTCCTCCGGCCGGATGCCGCGCGCGAGCACGCCGGAGGCGCCGCCCCGCTCGCCAGTCGCGAGCACTTGGCCCTCGACGATCGGGATCGCCTGCACCACGCCGGGCACGCGCCGGATGCGCTCGGCTGCGGCGTCGAACTCGGCGAGCGGACCGGCCGCGCCGTAGACGCCGAGATGTCCGTTCAGGCCGAGGATCTTGCCGAGCAGCTCCTGGCGGAAGCCGTTCATCACGCTCATCACGATGATCAGTGTGGCGACACCGAGCGCGATCCCGGCGAGCGAGAACGCCGCGATCACGCTGACGAAACCCTCCGCCTTGCGTGCGCGCAGGTAGCGGAAGGCGACCATCCGCTCGAAGGGGCCGAACATGGGGTGCGAAGGTCTCAGCCGAGCAGGCGTTCCAGCACCGCGTCGCGGTCGAGCTCGTGCCGCTCGCCCCCCTTGCGGCGCTTGAGCTCTGCGCGGCCCGACGCCGCGCCGCGCGGACCGACGATCACCTGCCAGGGCAGCCCGATCAGATCCATGTCGGCGAACTTCACCCCTGCCCGCTCCTCGCGATCGTCGTACAGCACCTCGGTGCCGGCATTGCTGAGCGCGGCGTGGATCCCGTCGCAGAGTGCATCGGTCGCGGCATCGCCGGGCTTGAGGTTGATCAGTCCAACGCGGAACGGTGCGACGCTCTCCGGCCAGATGATGCCCGCCTCGTCATGGCTCGCCTCGATGATGGCGCCGACCAGACGCGAGACGCCGATGCCATAGCTGCCCATCTCCGGGTGGATCGGCCTTCCGTCCGGTCCCTGCACCGTGACCCCCATCGGCTTCGAGTACTTGGTGCCGAAGTAGAAGATGTGGCCGACCTCGATGCCGCGCGCCTCGACGCGCTCGCCATCGGGGAGCGCGCCGAAGGCGGCCGGGTCGTGCTTCTCGTCGGTCGCCGCGTAGAGCGAGGTCCAGGAATCGACGAGCGGCTGGAGATCGGAATCGTAGTCCACCGCCTCGCCGAGGATGTCGCGCTCGACCAGACCGCGATGCGCGAAGACCTGGCTCTCGCCGGTCTCGGCGAGAATGATGAACTCATGGCTCAGATCGCCGCCGATCGGCCCCGTATCGGCGCGCATCGGGATCGCCTTCAGGCCGAGCCGCGCGAATGTGCGCAGATAGGCGACGAACATCTTGTTGTAGCTCCGGCGCGCGCCGGCCTGGTCGATGTCGAAGGAGTAGCTGTCCTTCATCAGGAATTCGCGCCCGCGCATCACGCCGAAGCGCGGACGCACCTCGTCGCGGAACTTCCACTGGATATGGTAGAGCATGAGCGGCAGTTGCCGGTACGATTTCACGTAGGCGCGGAAGATGTCGCTCACCATCTCCTCGTTGGTCGGGCCGTAGAGCAGTTCGCGCTCGTGCCGGTCGCGGATGCGCAGCATCTCCTTGCCGTAGTCCTCGTAGCGGCCGCTCTCCTTCCAGAGCTCCGCCGGCTGGATGGTCGGCATCAGGAGCTCGTGGCAGCCGGCCGCGTCCTGCTCCTCGCGCACGATGCGCGCGATGTTGGTCAGCACGCGGTGGCCGAGCGGCAGCCACGAATAGATGCCCGCAGCCTGCTGGCGGATCATGCCGGCGCGCAGCATCAGCCGGTGCGAGACGATCTGCGCCTCGGCCGGCGTCTCCTTGAGCGTGGGCAGGAAGTAGCGAGAGAGGCGCATCGCGTCGTCCCGGGTTGCGGAAGGGTCGCGAACACTAGCGGCGCGGCGCGCTTCCGTCACGCCGGCTCACCGGCGGCGCGCCTCGCGGCAGGCGGCGGCGAGGGCGGCGGCATCGTCCGCCGCCAGCGGGCGGCCGTTGAACAGTGCCTGGCCGTTCTCGATCTCGATCACGCCGAGCGGCAGGTCCGCGATCAGGTCGCGCGGCAGGCCCAGGCGCCGCCGCAGATCGACGCCCAGCAGGATCGTCAGCCGATCGGGCACGATCGCGGGCGACGGCGCGAGATCGGCGGGCGCGACCGGCCGACCGCGCACATCGACGCCCGGGCGGAAGGCGACGTCGGGTGCCGGCACGTGCCGCTCCAGCCGGCGGCAGTCCCGCTCGGCGATCGTCTGGGCTGAGGCCGGAGCCGCGCCCGGAAGCGCCGTCACCACCAGCGTCAGCGGCAACAACGTTCCCCGCTGGACTCGACGCATATCACTTTCTTTCGTTTTGCTGCAGCGCAGCGAACATCATGTTCGCGATGCTATGGACGCGCCGTTTACGATCGGCTAACAAGAAACGGGCCGCGCGCCTTGCGGCATGCGGCCCAAGTTTAGGGAGGAAACGCCAGTCACACGGCAGGAAGAGGACGGCCCTCTTCCTGCCGTTGATGTATGCGTGCCTGCTGCGTCGCGACAAGACAAAACTCGGCTGATCCGCCGATTTTCTCCTCATCCGCGACAAGATCGGATCATTTTTCCAGCAGCATGCATATGGAGCGTGCGTCTTTTGCCTCGAAGATAGTCAAACACTGCTCAGAACCCCTCGCGGAAGCTGATCGCGCCGGACTCGATCACGACCCAGATCCCGAGCCAGATCGCGCCCGAGACCAGCGTCGTCACCAGCACCTTGCGCACGAGAAGCGGCCGTTCCGGCGCGCCGCGGAAATGCGTCTTCTCCTCCGGATCGGTCACCGGCCGGGTCCAGAGCGGCAGCACGGCGAACAGCACCGTCCACCACACAAGCGCATAGACGACGATGCCGGTGAACCAGGTCATGGCGCGTCCTCAGCGCTCCAGCCGCATGACGTGCACCTCGATCACGGGGCGCTTCTGCCACAGGGCCCGGCGCAGCAGGCCGCGCAGGGCGCTGCGCGCGGCTTCCGCGACCGCCTCGTCGTCGCGCCGGACCTGCGCCGGCAGCCCGGCCACGGCGGCGGCGAGATCGTCGGCGAGGCCCTCGGCCGCGCCAACGCCGTCC
>NZ_VIKA01000153.1 GCF_006704265.1 Elioraea sp. Yellowstone
GGATCGGGGGCCGGCTCGGGCGCGGGCTCCGCGGGGCGCTCGGCGGGCGCTGTCGGCGCCGGCGCCGGCGCGGTCGGCCCCTGCGCGATCATCAGCTCGACCTCGATTCCCTGCTCGGCCGGCTCCTCAAAGCGTTTTGTTGTCGTAACGCCGAACAGCAGCAGGATCAGCACCAGCAGGTGCAGTCCGGTCGAGAGACCGAGCCAGCGCCGCATGGCGGCCCGGAAGTCAGCGCCCCGGCGCCGGTGCCGCGCCGCCCTCCGGCAATCCGGAGGGCTGTTCGGCGAGCAGCGCGACGCGGGTGAAGCCCGAGGCGGCGATGCGGCCCATCACCTCCATCACCTGCCCGTAGCTGATCGCGCGGTCGCCGCGCACGAAGATGCGCGTCTCGCTGCCCGCGCGGGCCTCGGCGATCGCCTGCAGCCGGGGGACCAGTTCCTCGATCTCGACCGCCGTCTCCTGGATGAAGATCCGCCCCTCGGCATTGATCGTCACCGAGAGCGGCTCGTCGAGATTGGGCAGCGGGTTCGCCGTGGTGCGCGGCAGGTCGACCTGCACGCCGACCGTCAGCAGGGGGGCCGCGATCATGAAGATGATCAGCAGCACCAGCATCACGTCGACCAGCGGCGTGACGTTGATCTCGGCCATCGGGCGGTAGCGCGTCCTGCGGTCACGCCCGTTGCCGATCAGTCCTGCGGCCATCGTCTCAGCTCCGCGGCTCGTCCACCTGGCGCGACAGGATCGCGCCGAACTCGGCGGCGAAGGCCTCGAGCCGGCCGGCGAAGCGGGCGAGGTCGGTCGAGATCTTGTTGTAGGCGAGCACCGCCGGGATCGCTGCGGCGAGCCCGATCGCGGTCGCGAACAGCGCTTCCGCGATGCCCGGCGCCACCACCGTGAGGTTGGTGTTCCGCATCGCCGCGATCGCGGTGAAGCTGTTCATGATGCCCCAGACCGTGCCGAACAGGCCGATGAAGGGCGCGGCCGAGCCGACCGAGGCGAGGAAGATCATCCAGCGCTCGAGCCGTTCCATCTCGCGCTGGATGGTGATCGCCATCGCCCGCTCGATCCGCTCGCGCACGGACTGGCGCGTGCCCTCGGGCGCGCGTTCGAGCTTGGGGGCGGAGCGCTGCCACTCGCGCATCGCCGCCGCGAACACCGCCTCCATCGGGTGGCGCGGCCTCTCGCGCACGCCGTCATAGAGGTCCTCGAGGTTCTTGCCCGACCAGAACGTGTCCTCGAAGGCATCCGCGCGGCCGTTGACGCGCCGGAGCGTGGCGGTCTTCTCGAAGATGATCGCCCAGACCCAGATGCTCGCCAGCAGGAGCCCGATCATCACCGCCTTGACGACGATGTCGGCCTGCAGGAACAGCGACCACAGGGAGAGCTGTGCCGCCCCCTCCGCCGCCAGGCCCGCCGCGTCAACCACTCGATCCATCGTTCGGGAACCTCGATCCAGCCTTCAGGGGTGCGCGGCCAGCGCCGCGCGCAGCGCCGCCGGGATGCGTTCGGGCCGCCCGGTCGCGAGACGGACGCAGGCCAGCACGACCTCGAGCGTTGCGATCGCCTCCTCGCCGCGCCGGATCGCTTGCTCGAGCGTCACCGAGGCGGCGCCGATGTGGCGCGGATGTGTTACCACCGCGAGCGACTCGTCCAGCCGCGCGGGGCGGTGATACTCGATCGCAAGCCGCTTGACGACGAAGATCAGCCCCTCCGCCTCGATCAACTGCCGGTGCGGCAGGCCGAGATCGCGCAGCCACTCCGTCCGCGCGCGCTCGGCGAAGCGCAGATGCGCGGCGTGATAGACGATCCCGCCGGCATCCGTGTCCTCGAAATACACGCGCAGCGCGAACCGGTGGGCGGGATGCTCAGCCATCCGTATCGTCCCCGGCGGCGAGCAGGTCGGGCTGGAACCCCTTGGGCGGCATCAGCCCGAGATGCCGCCAGCCCGCCTCGCCCAGCACCCGCCCGCGCGGGGTGCGCAGCACGAACCCCTCCTGGATCAGATAGGGCTCGATCACGTCCTCGATCGCGTCGCGCGCCTCGGCCAGCGCCGCTGCGAGCGTCTCGACGCCGACCGGGCCGCCGCCGTGGCGTTCGGCGATCAGGCGCAGGTAGCGCCGGTCCATCGCATCGAGCCCGCGCGCATCCACCTCCAGCCGGGTCAGCGCGGCATCGGCCGCCCGCGCGTCCACCCGCGCGGTGCCGTCCACCGCGGCGAAGTCGCGCACGCGGCGCAGGAGCCGCCCGGCGATGCGCGGCGTGCCGCGCGACCGCCGCGCGATCTCGGCCGCCCCGTCCTCGGTCAGGTCGAGGTCGAGCAGCGCCGCGCCGCGGCGGACGATGCCGAGCAGTTCCTCCGGCGTGTAGAAGGCGAGGCGCAGCGGGATGCCGAAGCGGTCGCGCAGGGGGGTCGCGACCAGCCCCGAGCGCGTGGTCGCCCCGATCAGGGTGAAGGGCTGGAGATCGATCCGCACCGTGCGCGCGGCCGGCCCCTCGCCGATGATCAGGTCGAGCCGGAAGTCCTCCATCGCGGGATAGAGCACCTCCTCGATCGCGGGCTGGAGGCGGTGGATCTCGTCGATGAACAGCACGTCGCGCGGGTTGAGGTTGGTCAGGATCGCGGCGAGGTCGCCCGACCGCTGGATCACCGGGCCGGACGTGGCGCGGAAGCCGACGCCCAGCTCGCGCGCGACGATCTGCGCGAGCGTGGTCTTGCCGAGGCCGGGCGGCCCGTGCAGCAGCACGTGATCGAGCGCCTCGCCGCGCGCGCGCGCGGCGGCGACGAACACGGCCAGATTGGCCTTCGCCTGGGCCTGCCCGATGAAGTCGTCGAGCCGGGTCGGGCGCAGCGCCGCCTCGCCGAGATCGTCGCCGCGCGCGGCCGGGTCGGTGAGCCGGCCGGTCATCGCGCGAGCGCCTTCAGCCCTTCGCGGATCAGCGCCTCGACCGGGGCGGCGTCACCGAGACGCCGGCGTGCGGCGGCGAGCGCAGGCTCGGCCTCGGCGCGGCGGTAGCCCAGGTTGGCGAGCGCCGAGACCGCGTCGGCGAGCAGCGGGTCGGGCGGCGGCGCGGGCACGGCAGCGGCCGGGATCGCCTCGGCGCCGGCGAAGCCGGGCTTGCCCTTCAGTTCGGTGACGAGGCGGGCGGCGAGCCGCGCGCCCACGCCGCTGGCGCGCGTCAGCGTCTTCGCATCGCCCGCGGCGACCGCGGCGGCGATCTGGCCGGGCGAGAACGCGCCGAGGAGCGCGAGCGCGACCTTGGCGCCCACGCCCTGCACGGTCAGCAGCGTGCGGAAGGCGGCGCGCTCGGCCGGATCCAGGAAGCCGTAGAGGGTGATCGCGTCCTCGCGCACCATGGTCTCGATCGTGAGGGTCACCGCCGCGCCCGGCGGCGGCAGCGCGGCAAGCGTGCGCGTCGAGACGCCGACCACGTAGCCCACGCCGTTGACGTCGACCAGCACGGCCTCCGGCTCCACCGCGACCAGGGTTCCGGCAAGGCGGCCGATCATCGCTCCCCCGCCAGCCGCGCCGCGGTCGCGCGGGTATGCGCGTGGCAGATCGCCACCGCGAGCGCATCCGCCGCATCCGTGCGTCCTGGCGCCGCCCCCGGCAGCAGCATCCGCACCATCGCCTGCACCTGCCGCTTCTGCGCGTGCCCCTGCCCGACCACGGCGCGCTTCACCATGGTCGCCTGGTATTCGGCGACGGGGATGCCGGCGAGCGCCGGCGCCAGCAGAACCACCCCCCTCGCCTGGCCGAGCTTCAGCGTCGAGGCGGCGTTGCGGTTGACGAAGGTCTCCTCGACTGCCGCCTCGTCGGGGCGCCAGGCGGCGACGATCCCGGCAAGCGCCGCATGCAGCGCGGCAAGCCGCGCCGGCAGGGCGAGCGAGGGATCGGTCTCCACCACCCCGTCGGCGAGATGGCTGAGCCGGCTGCCGATGGCCTCGATCACGCCCCAGCCCGTGGCCCCCAGCCCGGGATCGAGCCCGAGCACGCGCAAGCCGCGAGGACCCCCGTCAGGCACTCAGCTTCGCCATGACGTCGTCGGAGACCTCGAAATTGGCGAACACCGCCTGCACGTCGTCGAGATCCTCGAGCGCGTCGATCAGCTTCAGCACCGCCCCCGCCGTCTCCTCGTCCACAGGCGCCGCGGTCCTGGGCCGCCAGTCGAGCTTCGCCTCCTCCGGGTCGCCGAACCGCGCGGCGAGCGCGTCGCGAACGGCGAAGAGATCATCGGGGGCGCAGGTGATCTCGTGGCCTCCCGCGCCGCTCTCGACGTTCTCGGCGCCGGCCTCGATCGCCGCCTCCAGCATCGTCTCCGCATCGGCGCACGTCGCCGGGTAGCGGACGACGCCGAGCCGGTCGAACATGAACGCAACCGAGTTGGTCTCGCCGAGCGCGCCGCCGTGCTTGGCGAACAGCGAGCGGATGTCGGAGGCGGTGCGGTTGAGGTTGTCGGTCAGCGCCTCGACGATGATCGCGACCCCGCCCGGCCCGTAGCCCTCGTAGCGCCGGGCGACGTAGTCCTCCGCCCCGCCCTCGCCGGAGGCCTTGCGGATCGCGCGCTCGACCGTGTCCTTCGGCATGTTGGCCTGGCGCGCGGCGATCACCGCCGCGCGCAGGCGCGGGTTGGCGTTCGGGTCCGGCAGGCCCTGGCGCGCGGCCACCGTGATCTCGCGGATGATCTTGGCGAAGGCGCGTGCGCGCTTGGCGTCCTGCGCGCCCTTGCGGTGCATGATGTTCTTGAACTGGGAATGGCCGGCCATGGCCGCCTCTGGGTCCTTCGAGTCGTCGCTTCGGGGCTGCGGTCGGGCTGTGTAGCAGGGCGCGAACGGGACGGGAACAGGGACGGGCCGGGGTGAGCGGGCGGACGCAGGCGGAGCGGCACCAGGTCTGGATCTATCTGGTCGCGATCGGGGCCGGGCTCGGCCTGGGCGCCGCCCTGCCGGAGGTGCAGCCGGCCTTCCGCGGCCTGCTGTGGCCGGCGCTTGCCGCCCTGCTCTACGCCACCTTCACCCAGGTGCCGCTGGTGCGGATCAGCGCGGCGCTGCGCGACCGGCGCTTCCTCGGCGCGATGCTGGCGGGCAACTTCCTCGCCGTGCCGATGCTGGTGGCCGTGCTGCTGCCGCTCGCCCCCGCGGATCCGGCGGTGCGGCTCGGCATCGTGCTGGTGCTGACGGTGCCGTGCACCGACTGGTTCGTCGCCTTCACCCATCTCGGCGGCGGCGACGCCGCGCGCGCGACCGCGGCCACGCCGGTCCTCCTGGTCGTCCAGATCGCGCTCCTGCCGGGCCATGTCTGGCTGCTCCTCGGGCCCGGCGTGACCGCCGCGCTGCCGGCCCTGCCCGTCGCATCGGCCTTCGCGCTCCTGATCCTGCTGCCGCTCGGCCTCGCCGGCGCGACGGAAGTGCTGGCGCGGCGCCGCAGGGGGGCGGCCCGCCTCGTCGCGCGGCTCGCAGCGGCGCCGGTGCCGCTGCTGGCGGCGGTGGTGTTCCTGATCGCCGGCGCGGAGGTCGAGGCCGTGCGCGCCGCCCTGCCCGTGGTCGCGGACATCGCCTGGCTGTTCGCGCTCTATCTCGCCTGTGCGGTGGCGATCGGGGTGGTGCTCGCGCGGGCCGCCGCGCTCGCCCCGCGACCGGCACGCAGTCTGGTGTTCAGCCTCGCCACGCGCAACTCCTTCGTCGTGCTTCCCCTCGCCCTCGCGCTCCCCGCGCCCTGGCAGGCGGCGGCGGTGGCGATCGTGGTGCAGTCGCTGGTCGAACTGATCGGGCTCATGATCCTGCTGCGGCTCGTCGCGCGGCTGGTGCCGGAGCGGTGACCGCCCGGCTGCCGCACGGGTCCGACCGCGGGCGCGGTGTCCGCGCGAATCGAAGCCGCCCTGCCCGTTCCTGCGGGCCTCGTCACCCGGGCGGTCGACGCCGGCCGCATCGGATCCGCGCTACTCCGGCATCGCCGACGCGAGCCGCCCCCCCTGGCGCAGCGGCGCGATCCGGCGTGCAAGCCCGGTCGCGTCGTCGGTCTCGACGAACACGCCGCACACGGTCGCCTCGCCCTCAGCCGGGGCGAGCCGTTCACCCGGCAGCTTGCGGATGAAGCGCTGCATCGCTCCCTCCTTCTGCATGCCGATGACGCTGTCGTAGTCGCCGCACATCCCGGCATCCGACTGGAACGCGGTGCCGCCCGGCAGGATCCGGGCGTCCGCCGTCGGGATGTGGGTGTGCGTGCCGACCACGACGGAGACGCGCCCGTCGACATGCCAGGCGAAGGCGCATTTCTCGCTCGAGGCCTCGGCGTGGACGTCGATCACGATCGCGTCCACCGTGCGGGCGAGCGCGTGGGAGGCGAGCAGCGCGTCGACCGCGCGGAACGGGCAGTCGAGCGCGTCCATGTAGAGCCGGCCCATCACGTTCGCCACCAGAACCTTCCGGCCGGAGACGCTGAACAGCCCGGCGCCGCGCCCGGGCGTCCCGGGCGGGTAGTTGAGCGGGCGGAGCAGGCGCGGTTCGCCCTCGATGTAGGGGATGATCTCGCGCCGGTCCCAGGCGTGGTTGCCGAGGGTCAGCACGTCGGCGCCGGCGGCGAGCACCGCGCGCGCGATCTCGGGAGTGAGCCCGAAGCCGTGCGCGGCATTCTCGGCGTTGACGATCACGAGATCGGGCGCGAGGCGCGCGCGCAGGGCGGGCAGCGCCGCGATCACCGCATCGCGGCCGCTGCGGCCGACGATGTCGCCCAGGAACAGGATCCTCACGCGCCGAAAACTCCCCGTTCGGTGGCGATCGCGTCCAGCGGCTGGTCATGCGCGGCACGCGGCAGCGACGCGGCGCGCTGCGCCGCGTAGCCGCACCCGACCGCGACCACGGGGCCGCGCGCGCGCAGCGCCGCGAGCGTGGCATCGTAGTAGCCCGCGCCATGGCCGATCCGCATGCCCGCGTCATCGAAGGCGACCAGCGGCACCAGCAGCCAGTCGGGTGCCAGCGCCCCGGCCTCCGCGCGCGGGTGGCGCGTGCCCAGAGGCCCGTGTTCGAGCGCGTCGCCGAAGCGGAAGCGGCGGAAGGCGAGCGGCGTGCCGCGCCGTCCCGTCACCGGCAGGGCGAGGGCATGGCCGCGCCCGGCGAGCGCCAGCATCAGCGGGCGCGGATCGATCTCGCGCCCGAGCGGCCAGTAGCC
>NZ_VIKA01000154.1 GCF_006704265.1 Elioraea sp. Yellowstone
GGGCGAGCGCGTGCGCGGCCGTGCGCGCGGCGCGCGCCATCGCGGCGAAGAGGGCGGCCGGGTCGGCGGCCCGGGCGGTCATGACGTTCATGGCGGCACCCTAGCCGAAGCCCGGCCGCCCCGGAACCGTCACCGCAACCGTTGATCCGGGCGCAACTCTGCCCCAGGCTAGGGGCCGCGCTGCGGCGCGGCCGCCGCCGAGCGTGGCCGCACCGGGGAGCGCCGACAGGGAGCGAGGATCGAGGGTTGACGACCGGGACCGTTCGCGCCGACCCAGCGACGCGCCACTGATGCCGCAGGACGCGCTCGCCGCCGACCCGCGCTACGGCAGGACCGCGCCGCGCCGCGGCCTGACCCTGTCGTGGCGCGACCCGACGATGCGCAGCATCGTCTGGCAGATCGTCATCATCGGCCTGGTCGGCTTCGCGGTCTGGTGGCTGGTCGCCAACACCATGCGCAACCTCGAGGTGCGCAAGATCGCCACCGGCTTCGGCTTCCTCTCGCGCGAGGCGGGGCTGCCGATCGGCGAGAGCATGATCCCCTATTCGCCGGCGGATACCTATGCGCGCGCTCTGCTGGTCGGCGTCCTGAACACGCTGCGCGTGTCGCTGATCGGCATCGTGCTCGCGACCGTGCTGGGCACGCTGATCGGCATCGCGCGGCTGTCGCACAACTGGCTGCTGGCGCGGCTCGCCGGGATCTATGTCGAGCTGCTGCGCGACCTGCCGCTCCTGCTGCAGCTCCTGTTCTGGTACGCCCTGATGCAGGGCCTGCCCGGACCGCGCCAGGCGCTCAACCCCTTCGGCTCGGTCTTTCTCTCCAACCGCGGCATCAAGTTCCCCTGGCTCGTCTGGGAGGAGGCGCACACCGCCGCCCTGCTCGCGCTGGCCGCCGGGATCGCGGGCACGGTGCTGCTCGCGCGCCGGTTCACCGCCCGCCAGATGGCGACCGGCCAGCGCCCGCGCCTCTGGCCGTGGGGGCTTGCGCTGATGGTCGGGCTGCCGGCGGCGGTCTGGGCGGCGATGGGCGCGCCCTTCACGATCGACGCGCCGGAGCTGCGCGGCTTCAACTTCCGCGGCGGCGGCACGATCACGCCGGAGTTCGCCGCGCTGCTGCTCGGCCTCGTGCTCTACACGGCGGCCTTCATCGCCGAGATCGTGCGCGCGGGCATCCTCGCCGTGCACACCGGCCAGTGGGAGGCGGCCGGCGCCCTGGGGCTCTCGCGCGGCGAGCAGCTCCGCCTGATCATCCTGCCGCAGGCGCTGCGCGTGATCATCCCGCCGATGACCAGCCAGTACCTGAACATCACGAAGAACTCGTCGCTGGCGGTGGCGATCGGCTACCAGGACATCGTCTCGATCGCGAACACGACCCTGAACCAGACCGGCCAGGCGATCGAGGGGATCGCCATCATCATGGCGGTCTACCTGACCATCAGCCTGTCGATCAGCGTGTTCATGAACTGGTACAATGCCAGGATCGCGCTGAAGGAGCGGTGAGACGATGACCCCGCCTCCCGCCCATACCACGACCGCCGAGGCGATCGCGGCAGCGGACGACCGGGTGCGCCGCCCGCCGGCGATGTCCGTCGGCCCGGTCGGATGGCTGCGCGCCAACCTGTTCTCGTCCTGGCTGAACACCGCGGTCACGCTGGTGCTCGCCTATCTCGTCGTCTCCTGGACGCTCGGGCTGATCTCCTGGGGCGTGATCAACGCGATCTGGGAGGTGCCCGGCAGCGGCGCGCAGGTCGACACCTCCGCCTGCCGTGCGGCCCGCGGCGAGGGCGCATGCTGGGCGCTGATCGGCGAGAAGTACCGCTTCATCCTGTTCGGCCTCTACCCGTTCGAGGAGCAGTGGCGACCCGCGCTCGTCGTCGCGATCTTCGTCGCCCTCTACGTCGTCTCGGCGATGCGCCGTTTCTGGAACCGCTGGCTCGGCCTGATCTGGCTCGTCGCGCTGGCGGCGATCGGCGTGCTGATGTGGGGTGGGGTGTTCGGGCTCCGCTTCGTCGAGCAGGAGCGCTGGGGTGGGCTGCCGATCACGCTGATCCTCTCGACCTTCGGCATCGCCTTCGCCTTCCCGCTCTCGATCCTGGTGGCACTCGGGCGGCGGCAGACCTCGATGCCGGCGGTCAGGGCGCTCTGCGTCGTCTATATCGAGCTGATCCGCGGCGTGCCGCTGATCAGCCTCCTGTTCATGGCCTCGGTGATGTTCCCGCTGTTCCTGCCCGAGGGCATGAACATCGACAAGCTCCTGCGCGCGCAGGTGGCGATCATCCTGTTCGCCGCCGCCTATCTCGCCGAGGTGGTGCGCGGCGGACTGCAGGCGCTGCCCAAGGGCCAGTACGAGGCGGCGGACGCGCTCGGCCTCTCCTACTGGCAGAAGACCGGCTTCATCGTGCTGCCGCAGGCGCTGCGGATGGTGATCCCGCCGCTCGTCAACACCTTCATCGGCATGTTCAAGGACACTTCGCTGGTGCTGATCATCGGCATCTTCGACCTCCTGAACACCGCCAAGACCTCGATCATCGAGCCCGCCTGGCAGGGCTTCGGGGTCGAGGCCTACCTGTTCGTGGCCGCGATCTACTTCGTGTTCTGCTTCGCGATGTCGAAATACAGCCAGGACCTGGAGAGCGAGTTCAACCGTCACCGCCGGCGCTGAGCGTCGCAGAGGATCGGGAGAGGGATGATGCGAGAGGCCATGGCGAGGTCGGAGACGACGGTGCGCAGCGGCATCGCGGCCGGCGCCAAGCCGATGATCCAGCTGATCAACGTCAACAAGTGGTTCGGCGCGCTGCACGTCCTGCGCGACGTCAACCTGACTGTGGCCGAGCGCGAACGCGTGGTGGTCTGCGGCCCCTCGGGCTCGGGCAAGTCGACCATGATCCGCTGCATCAACCGGCTGGAGAGCCACCAGGAGGGGCAGATCATCGTCGACGGCATCGAGCTCACCGACGATCTCAAGAACATCGACGCCATCCGCCGCGAGGTCGGCATGGTGTTCCAGTCGTTCAACCTGTTCCCGCACCTCACCATCCTCGAGAACTGCACGCTCGCGCCGATCTGGGTGCGCAAGATGCCGAAGAGGGAGGCCGAAGCGCTGGCGATGGAGTACCTGACGCGGGTGCGCATCCCTGAGCAGGCGCAGAAGTATCCCGGCCAGCTCTCGGGCGGCCAGCAGCAGCGCGTGGCGATCGCGCGCGCACTCTGCATGCGGCCGAAGATCATGCTGTTCGACGAGCCGACCTCCGCGCTCGATCCGGAGATGATCAAAGAGGTGCTGGACGTGATGGTGGAGCTCGCCGAGTCGGGCATGACCATGGTGGTGGTGACGCACGAGATGGGCTTCGCGCGCACGGTCGCCGACCGGGTGGTGTTCATGGATCGCGGCGAGGTGGTGGAGGTCGGCCCGCCGGGCGAGTTCTTCGCCAACCCGAAGAGCGAGCGGCTGAAGACCTTCCTCAGTCAGATCCTCGGTCACTGAGCGGCCTGGACGCGAGCCTCCCCACGCACCATCGTCGACAGTCCGGCCTTCCACGGTCGGGCATTGCGTCGGTTTCGCGCGCGGCCGCCTCACCAGCCTCGCGCGCGCCATCCTCGGCACAATGGCAAGGCGGTCAGCCTGTTGTGCTTCCGACCATCAATCGTCCCGCTCCACCCGCAGCACGCGCCCCGTGCGCGGGTCGATCCGTATCTCGATCTCGCGCCCGTTGGCGCTGCGCCCCTCGATGTCCCAGCGCCCGTCGTCGCACTCGAGATCCTCGACCAGCGCCACCCCGGCCTCGCGCGCGATCGCGATCGCACGCTCGGCGCGCACCTCGGCACGATCGCAGCGATCGTCGGCCACGACCGGAGAGGCGGTTCCCAGGATCGCCGCGGCCATCGCGGCCGGCGCAGCCATCACGCTCCAGCGCATCATCATTCCTCCGCTTTGCACGGCTCCGTCACGGGAAGGCGTCACGGCCGTGCGTCCTTGAAAGATGCCTGCCCGTCTGATACCAGCCCGTCGAAAGTTTGACCTTCGGCGGGCTGGTATGGGGTCATGTTCGCGCGCGGCCGCCCCACCAACCCCGCGCGCGATACCCTCCGCACAAAGGTCGAGCCTTTGTGCGGAGGGTATGACAATAGAAGCGCCTTGCCGCAGGGCAACCGCCGCCTCGGCGCGATGCGACCGTCCGGGCCTCGTCTGTGCCGGTCGCGAAGACGGCAGGGGATGGTCCCGTCATGGCGACATCGCCCATCCGACGCGACGACCACTGGTCGGCCCTGATGGCGGCAGCCCAGGACGGCGACCGGCACGCCTATGAGCGGCTCCTGCGCGAGATCGTGCCGTTCCTCCGGGCGGTGGCGCGGCGGCGCCTGCGCGGGGAGGCCGATGTCGAGGATGCGGTCCAGGATGCGCTGCTGACCATCCACCAGATCCGCCACAGCTACGATCCGGCCCGGCCGATCCGCCCCTGGCTCGGCGCGATCGCCGAGCGCCGCGCGCTCGACCGGGTCCGCAGCGTCGCCCGGCGCGCCGGGCGCGAGGCGGCACTGACCGACCTCCATCACGAAACCTTGCAGGGCGCGCCGACGAACGAAGGGGAGAGCCGTCTCCAGGCCCGGGACGTCCGGGCCGCGGTGGCGGGGCTTCCCCCGGGGCAGCGCCAGGCCATCGAGCTCCTCAAGCTTCGGGAGATGAGCCTGGCGGAGGCATCGGCGCGAACGGGACAGTCGGTCACGGCCCTGAAGGTCGCGACCCACCGGGCGATCCTGGCGCTCAGGCGCCACGTGATCGGTGGCGAGAGGGACTGAGCGAGGTGCGGACGGAGGATCTGCTCGCGGCGATGGTGGCGGATGCGACGCCGGTGAAGCGGCTGCGGCCGCCGCTGATGCGGGCCGCCCTCTGGCTCGGCCTGTCGGTGCTGGCGATCGCGGCCGTGGTCGGCGTGGCGGGGTTCCGACCGGACCTGGCCGAGCGCCTCGACCGGTCCTGGGAGGTGGCGCAGCTCGCCGCCGCCGGCGCGACCGGCGCGCTCGCCGCGGTCGCGGCGTTCCATCTCGCCCTGCCCGACCGGTCGGACGCCTGGGCCCTCCTCCCGCTGCCGGGCTTCGCGCTCTGGGTGGCAAGCCTCGGCTGGGGCTGTGTGGCGGACTTCGTCCGGCTCGGGCCGGAGGGGCTGGCGCTCGGCACCTCCTGGGGCTGCCTCGGCTTCATCCTCGGGCTTTCGGTGCCGCTCGGCGGCGCGATGCTGGTCGCGCTGCGCCATGCCGCGCCGATCCGTCCGGTGCCCACTGCGGCGACCGGCGTGCTCTCGGTGGCGATGCTCGCCTCGGTCGGCCTGTCGCTGGTGCACCATCTCGATGCGGCGGTGATGGTGCTGGTCTGGCATGTCGGCGCGGTGCTGGTGGCGGTCGCGCTCAGCGCCGGACTGTCGCGCCCCACCTTCCGCGCGGCGCGCCGCCTGTCCGCGGCCTTCGCCTGATCCCTCCCTGCGCGCCACGGCGAGCGGGGCACGGCTTGCGGCAGCGCGCGGGACAGGCCGTCAGAACCGGTAGCAGGACTGCAGGGCCGAACGGATCGAGGCGGTGGAGCCGCGCAGCGAGATCGTGCCCTGGCGCACGCCGTTGATCGCGACCACCGCCTCGCTGTCGCGCCCGGCGAGCAGTTGCGGCAGGCGTGAGCGGCGGAGATCGGCGTACCAGACGTTCTGCCCGCCGCCCGGCTGCTGGCCGATCGGATGGTCGAGCCGTCCGAGCGAGGGGAACAGGAAGGTGACGGTCGCCCGACTCACGCTCGGCCGGCCGCGCAGCGCCAGCGCCACCACCGGGACATCGTTGAAGCAGAGCAGCGAGAGCGAATGGATCACCCCCGGTCCGGCGACGGTCGCGACCGGGCTGCGCCCGGCCACCGGCCGGAGCGACCAGTCGCTCGGCGAGGGTGGCGCGGGCGGTCGGGCGGTCGCCGTTGGTGCGGGCGCGGCCTCGGGCGATGCCGCCTGCGGGCGGGAGGCCGCGCCGAGAGCGGCGAGCTCGCGGCCGTTCCAGGCATAGCGCCGGGTGCAGCCCTCGGCGCCGATGCCGCCGCGGCGGCACATCGCCCCATGCAGCGCCACCTCGACCGCCGGCGGCGAACCCGGGATCAGGCTCCAGCCCTGCACGTGGCCGAAGGGCTGGGCGCGATGTCCGGACGGGCCCGAGACGAACGCCACCAGCGGGCAGCCGGCCGAGCCGCAGAAGAACGACCAGGCATTGGCGCATTCGAGGTGCTGGAAGTCGAGCAGGTAGTCCTCGACGCCGTCGCCGTTCAGGTCGGCGCCGGTCTGGTAGCCGGGCTTCAGCGAGGGTGTGCCGCCGGCGCCCCGGCAGTCCTGCATCGCCGACTGCGTCGCCTGCGCCACCGCCGCAGGCTGCGCCGCAGCGGGCGCGGCAGCCAGAAGCGCCAGCACCGCCAGGATCATCCCTCGCATTGTCCTCTCCCCGGCGCACCGACCGCCCATCCGGTCGTTGCGGAACTGTCGGCCGATCCGCCGTCGACGGCAAGGCCGATCAATCGCGCTGGCGGAAGCCCGCCACGGTGGCCTCGCCCGGCGCCTCGATCACCTCGACGCCGCTCACGCGCGCGATCGCCGGTCCGCGCCGGAGCGCCTCGATGAACGCCGCCACCGCCTCGTCCTCGCCCGCGGCGAGCGCCTCCACGCGCCCGTCCGGCAGGTTGCGCACCCAGCCGTCCACCCCCAGCCGGTCGGCCTGGCGCTGCGCGAAGGCGCGGAAGCCCACCCCCTGGACGCGGCCGGAGACGAACAGCCGCACCGTCCTCATGCCACCCGCTCCGGCTGGTCGAGGGCGAGGATGCGCGCGGCCAGCCTGACATCGGCGGCGATCGCGGCCAGCCGCGCCGCCGCCTCGGCATCCTGGCCCCACTCCTCGGCCTGGAACGCCTCGTCGAGCGTGGCCAGAGCATGCGCCTCCTCGGGGCCGATCCGCCGCTCGGCGAGGGCGAGGCCGAGCACCAGCGAGCCGAGGGCCGGCACCGCCACGCCGAGTGCCGCGAGCGCGACCGGGCTGCGG
>NZ_VIKA01000155.1 GCF_006704265.1 Elioraea sp. Yellowstone
GCGAAGGCGGCACGGGCCCAGGCCTCGGCGGCGAGCAGCGGCGCCGGGTCGGCGCCCTGGGGCGAGGCCGCGACCACCGCGCCGCCGACCACGCCAAGCGGCGCGACGCGCGCGCGATACTCGGCGACCGTGAAGGGAGCCGGCACGAAGCCCTGGTTCGCCGTCAGCGGGTGGGCGGGATCGAAGATGTGGAGATGGGCGTCGAACATCATGTCGCGGTCGCCCGGTAGCGGAACCGGTCGGCACGCCCCCAGGCGCGCCGCGCCTCGATCGCGACACCGTCGGCCGTGAAGGCGACCCGGCCCACCTCGACCACCGGCTCGCCCGCGGCGATGGCGAGGCGGCCGGCGAGCTCGGCATCGGCCCGCCCGACCGTGATCTCGTCCTCGACCCGCGCCACCACGCGCGCGCACTCGCTCTCGTAGAGCGGGTAGAGCAGCGCGCCGAAGGCCTCGGGCGGCCGGCGCGCCAGGCGCGCGAAATCGGGCAGGCGGAGCCAGATCTCCTCCACCAGCAAGGGCGCCCCGCCCCAATGCCGCACCCGGTCGAGCCGGAGCCCGCGCAGCCCGGGCGCAACACCGAGCCCGGCCGCCGCCCAGGCAGGCAGGGCGGCGACCGCACGGTGCAGGATCCGGCTCTCGGGCACGATCTCGCCCCCCCCCTCGCGCTCGGCCTGGCGGAAGAAGCGCAGCATCGAGCCGCGCAGCGCCGGGCGGCGCACGAAGGTGCCGCGGCCCTGCCGGCGCTCGAGCAGCCCCTCGCGCGCGAGCTGCTCCAGGGCGCGGCGCAGCGTGTTCACCGCCACGCCGTAGGCGGCGGCGAGCGCGGTCTCGGAGGGCAGCGCGGTGTCCGGAGGCCACTCGCCGGCGGCGAGGCGGCGCGCGAGGTCGTCGCGCAGGCGCGCGTGCAGCGGCAGGCGGGGATCGAGAAGCGTGCGGGCCGGCGCTCGCATGGCGCGGCCAGTCTGGAGGCGGGCGGCCTCCGTCGCAAGGGCACTTATTCACTCCTTTGCAGGACTTGACCCGTGGTGCATGATCCCTGCCAAACCGACCTCCAGGGAGGACCGCATGCCCCGCCTCACCCGACGCGCCACGCTCGCCGGCCTGCTCGCAGCACCCGCGCTCGGGCACGCCCAGGGCTTTCCCACCCGTCCCATCCGCCTGGTCGTGCCCTATCCGCCCGGAGGCGGGGCGGACACCGCCGCGCGACTGGTCGCCGAGCCCATGGCCGCGTTCCTCGGCCAGCCGGTCGTGGTCGAGAACCGCGGCGGCGCGGGCGGAGCGATCGGTGCGGGAGTCGTGGCGCAGGCCGCGCCGGACGGGCACACGGTGCTGCTCGACGCGGGGGCGCATGTCGTCAATCCCGCGATCCTGAAGGGCCTCTCCTTCGACTACGCCACCGCCTTCGCGCCGATCACCCAGGTGACCGTCTGGCCGCAGCTCCTGGTCGTGAACGCCTCCTTCCCGGCGCGCACGCTCGCCGAGTTCGTGCAGGAGGCGAAGACCCGCCGGGGCGGGCTCAGCTTCGGCAGTTCCGGCAACGCGACCTCGTCGCATCTCGCCGGCGCGCTGTTCGCCCAGTCCGCCGGGTTCGAGCTCGTGCACGTGCCCTATCGCGGCGGCGGCCCGGCCGTGCAGGACCTGCTCGCCGGCAACATCCACTGGCACATGGCCACCGTCGCCTCGGCGCTCGGGCACATCCAGGCCGGGCGGCTGCGCGCGCTCGGCACCACCCACACCGCGCGCGTGCCCGTGCTTGCCGAGGTGCCGACCATCGCCGAGAGCGGCTATCCGGGCTACACGCTGAACGAATGGAACGGGCTCTACGCCCCCGCTGGTGTGCCCGAGGCCGCGCTCGACCGGCTGCACGCGGCCGCGCTGCACGCGCTGGCGCAGCCCGCGGTGAAGAGCCGGATCGAGACGCTCGGCGCGCTGGCGGTCGGCAGTCCGCGCGCCGAGTTCGCCCGTTTCGTCGCCGAGAGCCGCGCCCGCATGGCGCGGCTGGTCGCCGAGGCGAGGATCAGCGTCGACTGACCGGTCCGGACGCGGAACGCGGGGCGCCGGCGGTGAAGGCCGCGGGGATCACGCCGAACTGAGAGAAAACGGCGAAGGGGGCCGCGCGCGGCTCCCGATTGGGCGTATGCCTGATCGGGTGACGAGGCGCGCCCCAGACAGGAGAGGAGCCGTTTCCGACAGTGCGGAAACGGCTCCGTGCCCCCTTCGCGCATCCCCCTGGAACCGCGGCTAGGCCGCCTGCTCCTCCTCGGCCTCGTCCTTCGGCTCGGGCTTCGGGCCGCTGTCCTGGCCCTTGGCGTCGCGATCCCGCTCCACCAGCTCGATCACCGCCATCGCCGCCATGTCGCCGTAGCGGAACCCGGCCTTGAGCACGCGGCAGTAGCCGCCCGGGCGCTGCGCGTAACGCTCGGCCAGCGGGCCGAACAGCTTCGCGACGATCGCCTCGTCGCGCAGCTGCGCATGGGCCTGACGGCGCGCATGCAGGCCGCCGCGCTTGCCGAGCGTGATCAGCTTCTCCGCCACCGGCCTCAGCGCCTTCGCCTTCGGCAGCGTGGTGGTGATCTGCTCGTGCTTGAGCAGCGCCACCGCCAGGTTGCGGAACATCGCCGCGCGATGCGTGCTGGTGACGCTGAGCTTGGTGCCGCCGACACGGTGGCGCATGGTCGTCTAACCCTTCTTCCTCAGGCCGCCCTCAATAGGGCTCCTCGAGCTTCTTCGCCAGATCCTCGATGTTCTCGGGCGGCCAGCCCGGCACCGTCATGCCGAGCGAGAGCCCCATCGCCGCCAGCACCTCCTTGATCTCGTTCAGCGACTTCCGCCCGAAATTCGGCGTGCGCAGCATCTCCTGCTCGGTCTTCTGCACGAGATCGCCGATATAGACGATGTTGTCGTTCTTCAGGCAGTTCGCCGAGCGCACCGACAGCTCGAGCTCGTCCACCTTGCGCAGCAGGTTGCGGTTGAACGGCAGGTCCTCGCGCGCCTCCTCGTGGCTGATCTGGCGCGGCTCCTCGAAATTGATGAAGAGCTGGAGCTGGTCCTGCAGGATGCGCGCGGCCAGCGCCACCGCATCCTCGGCGCCGATCGTGCCGTTGGTCTCGACCGTCAGGAGCAGCCGGTCGTAGTTCGTCATCTGGCCGACGCGGGTCGGCTCGACGCGGTAGGCCACGCGCCGCACCGGCGAGTAGATCGCATCGACGGGAATGAGGCCGATCGGCGCGTCCTCGGCGCGGTTCTCGGCCGCCGGCACATAGCCCTTGCCGGTGTTGACCGTGAACTCCATGCCCAGCTTCACGCCGTCGTCCAGCGTGCACAGCACGAGGTCGGGGTTCAGGATCTCGATGTCGTGCCCGGCCTCGATCTGGCCGGCGCGCACCTCGCCGGGGCCGGTGGCCGACAGCGTCATGCGCCGCGGCCCGTCCGAGTGCATCCGGATCGCGAGCTGCTTGATGTTCAGGACGATGTCGGTGACGTCCTCGCGCACGCCGGGGATCGAGCTGAACTCGTGCAGCACGCCGTCGATCTGCACCGCGGTGACCGCCGCGCCCTGCAGCGAGGACAGGAGCACGCGCCTCAGCGCGTTGCCGAGCGTCATGCCGAACCCGCGCTCCAGCGGCTCGGCGATCACGGTCGCCACACGGTGCGGGTCGTGACCGGGATCGATCTCGAGCTTGCTCGGCTTGATCAGAGCCTGCCAGTTCTTCTGCAGCACGGCTGAACCTCTCGCCTTCAGTCCTGCGGTCCGTCGGCGGCGCCCTGTCCGGCGGCGCCTCAGCCTCTCCCCGCGCGGAACCGCGGCACGGGGACGGGGCGCGGCATCCCGCCGCGCCCCGCGATGGATGCCTCGCTCAGACGCGCCGGCGCTTGCGCGGCCGGCAGCCGTTGTGCGGGATCGGCGTCACATCCTTGATCGCGGTGATCTGGAAGCCGACCGACTGCAGCGCGCGCAGGGCGCTCTCGCGGCCCGAACCGGGGCCGGAGACCTCGACCTCCAGCACCTCCATGCCGTGCTCGCGCGCCTTCCGCCCCGCGTCCTCGGCCGCGACCTGGGCGGCATAGGGAGTGGACTTGCGGCTGCCCTTGAATCCCATCATGCCGGCCGAGGACCAGGAGATCGCGTTGCCCTGGGCATCGGTGATCGTGATCATCGTGTTGTTGAAGGAGGCGTTCACGTGGGCGACACCCGACGTGATGTTCTTGCGCTCCTTCTTGCGCGGGCGCGCGGCAGGCTTCGCCATGGGTCGTGTCTGTCCTCGGTCTGTGGTGCCGGCAGCGTGACGGCTACTTCGTCGCCTTCTTCTTGCCGGCGATCGGCACCGCCTTGCCCTTGCGGGTGCGGGCATTGGTGTGGGTGCGCTGGCCGCGCACCGGCAGGCCGCGGCGGTGGCGCAGGCCGCGATAGCAGCCGAGATCCATCAGCCGCTTGATGTTCATCGCCACCTCGCGCCGGAGATCGCCCTCGACGCGATAGTTGCGGTCGATCAGCTCGCGGATGCGCAGGATCTCCTCGTCGGTGAGCTGGTTCACGCGCCGGTCGTCCGGGATGTTCAGCGCCCGGCAGATCTCCTGCGCCTTCGCCGGGCCGATCCCGTAGATGTAGCGCAGCGAGATGGTCACCCGCTTGTTGGTCGGAATGTTCACGCCGGCGATGCGCGCCACGTCCCCGCTCCACGTCCTGGCCCGTCCGCGCGCCTCCGGGGGGCACGCCCGACCCCGCCGGCCAAGGGCCGTGGCGGCAGGGTGATATCTCGGCACAAACGGCGACGGCGGCCGACCCGGAGGGCCGCCGGAGGCCGCGCACTATAGGCCGCGCGGCCCCGCTGTCAACGCCGGCCCGCGCAGGGCAGACGTCCCGCGCGCCGGACGCCGCGCGTCACCGCGCGAGCGCGGCCTCGATCTGGCGCGTCACCTCGTCCATCGCCGCCATGCCGTCCACGCTCACCAGCCGCCCCTGCGCCCGATAGTAGGGCAGCAGCGGCGCGGTCTGGCGGTGATAGGCCTCGAGCCGGGCGGCGACCGTCTCGGCGCGGTCGTCGGCGCGGCGGACGAACTCGGTGCCGCCGCAGACATCGCACACGCCCTCGACCTTCGGGCGCTTGAAGCTGTCGTGGTACCCCTCGCCGCACGCCGCGCAGGTGAAGCGGCCCGAGATGCGCTCGACCAGCGCGGCATCGTCCACCCTGAGCTCGATCACATGGTCGAGGCGGCGGCCCTTCTCGGCCAGCATCCGGTCGAGCGCCTCGGCCTGGGCGAGGGTGCGCGGGAAGCCGTCGAGGATGAAGCCCCGCGCGCAGTCCGGCGCCTCGATCCGCGCCGCCAGCATCGCGGTGATCATCGCGTCCGGCACCAGCGCGCCCGACTCCATGATCGCCTTGGCCTCGCGGCCGATCGCGCTGCCCGAGGCGACCTCGGCGCGCAGCATGTCGCCGGTCGAGATCTGGGCGATCCCGTATGCCGCCTGGAGCCGTTTCGCCTGGGTGCCCTTCCCCGCCCCGGGGGGCCCGAGCAGGATCAGGTTCACTTGCGCGCCCCCCTGAGCCGCGCCTTCTTGATCAGCCCCTCGTACTGGTGCGCGATCAGGTGCGACTGGATCTGCGCCACCGTGTCGATCGTCACGGTGACGATGATGAGCAGGGACGTGCCGCCGAAGTAGAACGGCACGGCGTAGCGCGCGATCAGGAACTCGGGCAGCAGGCAGATCACCACCAGATAGATCGCGCCCAGCGTGGTCAGGCGTGTCAGCACGTAGTCGAAGTACTCGGCGGTGTTCTGGCCGGGCCGGATGCCGGGGATGAAGCCGCCGTACTTCTTCAGGTTGTCCGCCGTCTCGGTCGGGTTGAACACCACCGCGGTGTAGAAGAAGGCGAAGAACACGATCAGCGCGGCGTAGAGGATCATGTAGAGCGGCTGGCCGTGCGCCAGCGCCGCGGTGATCGGGGCCAGCCATTCCGGCCCGCCCTCGGCCGAGAACCCGGCCACCGTCACGGGCAGCAGCAGCAGCGACGAGGCGAAGATCGGCGGGATCACGCCCGAGGTGTTGATCTTCAGCGGCAGGTGGGTCGAGTCGCCGCCGAACATCCGGTTGCCGACCTGGCGCTTCGGATACTGCACGATGATGCGCCGCTGCGCCCGCTCGACGAACACCACCGCAGCGATCACGGCGACCGCCATGACGATGAGGAACAGCAGCACGAAGGTGCTGATCGCGCCGGTGCGGCCGAGCTCCAGCGTCGCCGCGAGCGCCGAGGGCAGGTTCGCCACGATCCCCGAGAAGATGATCAGCGAGATGCCGTTGCCGACCCCGCGCGCGGTGATCTGCTCGCCGAGCCACATCAGGAAGATCGTCCCGCCCACCAGCGTCACCACCGCCGAGAAGCGGAAGAACATCCCGGGCTCCGCCACCGCCGGGCCGGTCGTGCCCTGCACGCCCTCCAGACCGACCGCGATGCCGTAGGCCTGCACCGTCGCGATCAGCACGGTCAGGTAGCGCGTGTACTGGTTGATCTTCTTGCGCCCCTGCTCGCCCTCCTTCTTGAGCTGTTCGAGCGTGGGGCTCGCCGCCGTCATCAGCTGCATGATGATGGCGGCCGAGATGTAGGGCATGATGTTCAGCGCGAACACCGTCATGCGGCCGAGCGCGCCGCCGGTGAACATGTCGAACATGCCGAGGATGCCGCCGCCATGCGTGCGCACGAGCTCGGCCATCACCGCCGCGTCGATCCCGGGCACGGGGATGTAGGTGCCGATCCGGTAGACGATCAGCACGCCCAGCGTGAACCAGAGGCGCTTCTTGAGCTCGGTCGCCTTGGCGAAGGCGCCGAAGTTCAGGTTGGCGGCAAGCTGCTCGGCGGCCGAGGCCATGGATGCTCCGATCGATCAGATCTGCGGGAACCGGCGCGGAGCGTGCCCGCCGCCGCGCCGGCCGATCAAGCGCCGATGCGCCGGACGCGCCATGCCGTGATCGCCGACCCCGCGGTCCGGCGCGGCCCGCTCAGCCCTCGGCCGAGGGCGCGGCCGGCGCGGCTGTGAGCGTGAC
>NZ_VIKA01000156.1 GCF_006704265.1 Elioraea sp. Yellowstone
AGGTGGACTACGCCGCCCTGCCGCGCGTGACCTATCTCGACCCCGAGCTCGCCCAGGTCGGCATGACCGAGGCGGAGCCGCCGTTGCCGGTCGGGACCGCGCGCGAGGCGGCGGCGGCCGCGGCGCGCGAGGCGGAGCGGCGTGCGGCCGAGGCCGAGGCAAAGACCGAGGCCGCGCGACAACTCGCTGCCCGCCTTGACGAGGCGCGGGCCCGCGAAGCGGATGATCGTCTCGCGGAACGGGTGCGTCTTTCCCACGAACAGGCGACCAGGCACAAGGAGCGCGCCGCGGCACTCGCCGCGCCCACGCCGGAGGCGCGCAGCGCAGCCAAGATCGAGATCGAGCGCTGCGAGAAGGCGCTCAAGGCGGCGCAGGACGAGGACCGGCGCATCGCCGAGCAGATCGCCGGCATCCAGGGCGGGTTGGCGCGCATCGAGGCCGAGGGGATCGACGAGCGCATCGATGCCGCCGACGGCGAACGCGACCGCCTCAGGCGCGAGATCGACCAGCTCGAGGCGCGCCGCGCCGCGCTCAACCTGCTCGACGAGACGCTCGCCCAGGCCGAGCAGGAGGCGACCGCCTCCTGGCTGGAACCGGTCGCGCGCACCCTCGCCTCCTGGCTCGACGCGCTGATCCCCGGTGCGCGCGCCACGCTCGACGAGACGACGCTTCAGCCATCGGGCCTGTCGCGCGGCGGCCGCGATGAGACCTTCGACATCCTTTCCGCCGGGACGCGGGAGCAGATCGCGGTGCTGGTGCGCCTCGCCTTCGCCGAGATCCTGCACCGCCAGGGCCGTCCTGCGCTGGTGATCCTGGACGACGCGCTCGTGTTCTCCGACGATGACCGCATCGCGCGCATGTTCGACATCCTGAGCGCGGCCTCGGAGCGGATGCAGATCGTCGTGCTGACCTGCCGCACCGGCCTCTTTTCGCGCCTCGGCGGCCATCGGCTGGTGCTGGAACGCGTGGCATGAGACGCGGCCTGCCGCCCACCCTGGTCGCCGTCCTCTTCCTGGTCGCGGCCTGCGCGCCGCTCCTGCTCGCGATCGCCTCCGGCGAGCCACCGGAGGCGGTGCAGGCGGAACTCGGCATCGGGCTCGGGCTTGCCGCGCTCGGGCTGATGCTCCTGCAATTCGCGCATTCGGGGCGGCTTGAGACGCTGTCGGGGCGGATCGGCATCGACCGCACCATGCGGGTGCACCGGTCGGCCGGGATCGCGCTCGCGGCGATGGTGCTGCTGCACCCGCTCGCCTTCGTCGCCCCGCCGCTGCTCACCAACCCGGAGCTCGCGCTGCGCGGATTGATGGGCATGCTGCGCGCGGAGCGGATGCAGAGCGGCGTGATCGCGCTCGTGCTGCTGCTGGTGGTCGTCGCGGCCTCGCTCGCGCGCGGGCGGATCGGGTTTGCCTATCAGCGCTGGCGCGCGCTGCATGCGGCGCTGGGCTTGGCGGCGGCGGCCTTCGCCGTCGATCACGCGCTCGGCGTCGGGCTCTACAGCGAGGCCGCGCCGCTGCGCGCCGTCTGGCTCGGCGGGCTCGCGCTCGCGGCCTTCGCCCTGGTCTGGACCTGGGCGATCAAGCCGATCCGCGACGCGCGCGCGGGCTGGCGCGTCGCCGCGGTCGCGCCGATCGGCCCGGACTACTGGGAGGTCGTGCTCGATCGCCCCTCGCGCACCCCGCTTCCCTTCGCCGCCGGGCAGTTCGCCTGGCTCGCCTTCGGCCGGCGCGCGCCCTGGGACGACAACCCGTTCTCGATCGCCTCCGTACCCGGCGATCCGCGCCTCGCCTTCATCATCCGCGAGGCCGGCGACCTCACGCGCAGGATCGGATCGCTGCCGCTCGGCTCGGCCGTGCGGGTCGATGCGCCGCACGGCGCCTTCGTGCTCGACCCGGGCGAGCGGCGCTCGGTGCTGCTGGTCGCGGGCGGGGCGGGGATCGCGCCGATCCTGTCGCTCTGGCGCGACCTCGCCGCGCGGCCCGCCGCCGGCGCGGTGCGGCTCGTCTACGGCGCCTGGACGGCGGAGCGGCTGCTCTACCGCGACGAGCTCGCGCGCACCGCCGCCGAGCGGGGGTTCGGGCTGTTCCTGCGCGTGGACGAGGGGCCGCTCTGTGCGGGTGCGACGCGCGGCATTCTCGACGCGGCGATCCTGCGCGAGGCGCTGGCGGGGCTCGATCCGAAGGCCACGGTGGCGATGGTCTGCGGGCCGACGCCGATGATGCTGGCGGTCGCCGCGACGCTCGAGCGGCTCGGGATGCCGCCCGGCGCGATCCGCTACGAGCGGTTCGACTATGACTGAGCGCCCGCCCCTGCCGCGCGTCGAACGGCGCATGCGCACGCGCGTGCGGCTGCTGCTCGGCGCGGTGTGGCTCGCGGTCGCGCTGTTCGCGCTGCGCGCGCTGGTGCTGTAGCGCTCAGCGCCGCACGTGGTTCGCCTCCAGCCAGGCGATGATGGCGGCGCGCTTGGCGTCGTCCTCGGCGTAGTGGGTCTTGAGGAAGTCGTCGAGCGCGGCCTTCCGGTCGGCCGGCGACAGGTCGATGAAGCGGCGCATGAAGCGCGCGGGTGTGCGGTGGCAGGAGGCGCATGCCTCCCGATAGGCGGTTTCGCCCGGATCGGCCGCGGCCGGCGCAGCGGCGAATGGCGCGAGCAGGGCGAGGGCGAGCACGATGCGCATGGTCTTCCTCCGCAGCCGGTTCCGCGCCAGTGTGGCGGCCGCGCCCTCTTCCGGACTTGAGCGAGATCAAGTGACGCTGCTGCCTCCCCTGCCGTTCCGTCTGCACGCGAATGCGCTGAAGGGCCACGCCGGCGTGCCCGTGCTCGACGAGGCAGGGTTCCGCGCCGCGCGCGATGCCATCGCCTCGTGGCCGGGATATGCGCCGACGCCGCTCATCGACCTGCCGGGGCTCGCGCGCTCGCTCGGCGTCGCCGCGCTGCGCTGGAAGGACGAGGGCAGCCGGTTCGGCCTCGGCAGCTTCAAGGCGCTCGGCGGCGCCTATGCGGTGGCACGACACCTCGTGCGCACCCTCGCCGCGCGTGGCATCACCGCGACCGACGCTGACCTTGCCGCCGGGCGCCACGCGGACCTCACGCGCGACATCACCGTCACCTGCGCGACCGACGGCAATCACGGCCGCTCGGTGGCCTGGGGCGCGCAGCGCTTCCACTGCCGCGCGGTGATCTACATCCACGAGACGGTGAGCGAGGGCCGCGCGGCGGCGATCGCGCGGTTCGGCGCCGAGGTCCGCCGCGTGCCCGGCACCTATGACGACGCCGTGCGCCGCGCCGCCGAGGATGCGGCGGCGCATGGCTGGACCGTCGTCTCCGACACCTCCTGGCCCGGCTACACGGAGATCCCGCGCGACGTGATGCAGGGCTACCGGGTGATGGCGGACGAGGCGTTCGCGCAATGGACCGGCCCCGCACCGACGCACCTGTTCGTGCAGGGCGGCGTCGGCGGGGTCGCCGCCGCGGTCGCCGCGCAGTCGGCGCGGCACTTCGGCGATGCCGCGCCGCGTCTGATCGTGGTCGAGCCCGACCGCTTCGACTGCCTCTGGCGCAGCGCGGTCGCGGGCGCACCGACACCCTCGCCGCCCGGCCCCGACACGCTGATGGCCGGGCTCGCCTGCGGCGAGGTGTCGATCCTTGCCTTCGACGAGCTCGTGCACCGCGCGGATGCCTTCATGGCCGTGCCCGACGAGGCGGTCGCGCCGGCGATGCGGGCGCTCGCGCGCGGCGTGGACGGCGACCCGCAGGTGGTGGCGGGCGAGAGCGCGGTCGCGGGGCTGATCGGGCTTGCGCTCGCGCTCGGTGATCGGGGCGCCGCCACCGCGCTCGGCCTCGATGCGTCGAGCCGGGTGCTGCTGTTCGGCACCGAGGGGGCAACCGACCCGGCGCTCTATGCGCGCCTGGTCGGCGCCTCCGCCCCGGCTTGACCGCGCGCGCCGGCGCCCTCAGCCTGCCGCCAACCGACAATCACGAGGAGACTTCCATGCTGACCCGACGCACGCTGCTCGCCACGGCACCGCTCGCGGCCCTGCCTTTCGCCGCGCAGGCCCAGGAGTGGCCGAGCCAGCCGATCCGCATGATCGTGCCTTTCGCCGCCGGCGGCCCGACCGACATCCCGGCGCGGCTGATCGCCGAGGAGATGAGCAAGCGCCTGCCGCAGCGCGTGGTGGTGGAGAACCGCACCGGTGCGGGCGCCCTGGTCGGCACCGAATCGGTGGCCAAGGCGCCGAAGGACGGCCACACCATCCTCTACAGCACGGTCGCCCACGCGGTGATGCCGTCGCTGTTCCCGCGCCTCGCCTTCGACCCGATCAACGACTTCACGCCCGTCGCGCTGGTCGCGGTGGTGCCGATGATCCTGATCGTCAACAAGGACCTGCCGGTCAATTCGCTGCAGGAGCTGATCGCCCTGCTGAAGTCCAAGCCGGGCGAGATCGACTACGGCTCCTCGGGCCAGGGCGGGGCGGTGCACCTCGCCTCCGAGCTCTTCCTGGCGATGGCCGGGGTGAAGGCGACGCACGTGCCCTATCGCGGCTCCTCGGCCCTGATGCCGGACCTGCTCGCCGGGCGCATCGCCTTCAGCGTCGATGTCGCGGCGAGCGCGCTGCCCTATGTGCGCGACGGGCGGGTGAAGGGGCTCGCGATCTCGTCCAAGCGCCGCTCGTCGCTGGCACCCGACCTGCCGACCTTCGATGAGGCCGGCGTGCCCGGCTACGAGGCCTATACTTGGCACATGGTGCACGTGCCGGCGGGCACGCCGCAGGCGGTGGTGGCGCGGCTCAACCGGGTGGTGAACGAGAGCGCGGCCGTGCCCGAGGTGCAGCGGCGCCTGCGCGACCTTACCGCCGAGGTGATCACGGACTCCACGCCCGAGAGCGCGCGCGCCTTCCTGGTCGCCGAGCGCGACAAGTGGGCGAAGGTGATCAAGGACGCCGGGATCACGGTGAACTGATGGCCGTGCCGGCGACGATGCGCCACGTCGCGCTCGACGGACATGGCGGGCCGGAGGTGATGCGCATCGCCTCCGGCCCGGTGCCCGAACCGGGCCCGGGCGAGATTCTGATCGAGGTGCATGCCGCCGGCGTGAACCGTCCCGACATCCAGCAGCGCCGCGGCCTCTATCCGCCGCCGCCCGGCGCCTCGCCGATCCTCGGCCTGGAGGCCGCCGGCACGGTCGCCGCGCTCGGCGCGGGGGTGGAGGGCTGGGCGGTCGGCGATCCCGTCTGCGCGCTCTGCAACGGCGGCGGCTACGCCGAGTACGTCGCCGTGCCGGCGGCCCAGTGCCTGCCCCCGCCCGAGGGCTACGACCACCTGCGCGCGGCTGCCCTGCCCGAGACCTACTTCACGGTCTGGGCCAACCTGTTCCAGCGCGGCCGGCTTGCGCGCGGCGAGACGGTGCTGATCCACGGCGGCTCCTCGGGGATCGGCACCACCGCGATCCAGCTCGCGCGCGAGTTCGGCGCGCGCGTCTTCGCCACCGCCGGCACGGTCGACAAGTGCACCGCGTGCCTGCGCCTCGGTGCCGAGGCGGCGATCGACTACAAGGCCCAGGACTTCGTCGAGGAGGTGAAGCAGGCGACCGCGGGGCGCGGCGTCGATGTCGTGCTCGACATGGTCGGCGGCGACTACATCGCGCGCAACCTGCGCTGCCTGGCGCTCGAGGGACGGCTGGTGCAGATCGCCTTCCTGCAGGGCTCGAAGGTGCACGAGTTCGACTTCCTGCCGGTGATGACGAAGCGGCTGACGGTGACCGGCAGCACCATGCGGCCGCGCACGACCGCGGAGAAGGGCGCGATTGCGGCCGAACTGCGCGCGCGGGTCTGGCCGATCCTGGCCGAGGGACGCTGCGGCCCGGTGATCTACACCACCTTCCCGCTCGCGGAGGTGGCCGAGGCGCATCGGCTGATGGAATCGAGCGCCCATATCGGCAAGATCATGTTGCAGGTGCGTTAAATCCGCGTCCGCCCCCTGCCTGCCCGTCATCCCGGCTAACGTTTCGTTAACGTTGACGGTCGCAGCATGCGATCTGCGCTCCCGGGATCACGGTTGGAAGGGCGAGATGCACATTCGTGGGATGTCCGAGGCGGTCATCGACCAGGCCACGCCCGGCTTCGGCATCGCCTTCCAGCCGATCGTCGATGTCGGTGGCCGGCGCATCCTCGCCCAGGAGGCGCTGGTGCGCGGCCTCGGTGGCGGTCCTGCGGCCGGCGTGCTGAACCGGGTCGAGGGCGGCCAGCGCTTCGGCCTGGAGATCGCGATCGCGCGCCACGCGCTCGCCCGCGCCGTGGCGCTCGGCATCGCCACGGACGTGCATGTCAACGTCTCGCCCGGCGTGCTGCTGCACGCGCCCGATGTGCTCGGCGCGATCGCGGCGGTGGCGGAGGCCGAACGGTTTCCCCTCGCGCGGCTGGTGCTCGAGGTGACGGAGGGCGAACGGATCGACGATCCGCCGCGGCTGCGCCAAGCGGTGGAGGCGGCGCGGCGCCTCGGCATCCGCATCGCGATCGACGATTTCGGCGCCGGCTACAACGGCCTCTCCCTGCTCGCCGAGGTGCAGCCGGACATCATCAAGATCGACATGACGCTGACGCGCGGGATCGACCTGCACCGCGTGCGCCGGTCGATCGTCGCCGGCATCCTGCGCATGGTCGAGCCCATGGGGCTGCGCGTGATCGCGGAGGGCGTGGAGTCGGTCGGCGAGCTCGGCTGCCTCCACGCGCTCGGCATCACCGAGATGCAGGGCTTCCTGTTCGCCCACCCGATCTACGAACGCGCGCCGGTCGAGCGGGAGCTGCACCTGCCGTTCGGCGCCGTGCCGGGCGGGCCGGCGCGCCTCGAGCCGGCCTTCGCCGCCCCGGCGCCCTGACGGGGGCTCATACCAGCCCGCCGAAGGTTTGACCTTCGGCGGGCTGGTACGGGGTCATGTTCGCGCGCGGCCGCCCCACCAGCCCCGCGCGCGATACCCTCCGCACAAAGGTCGAGCCTTTGTGCGGAGGGTATCAGCG
>NZ_VIKA01000157.1 GCF_006704265.1 Elioraea sp. Yellowstone
ACTGATCGCCGCGGCCCCGCCGCCCGATGCCGGGCTCGCGCCGGCGCTCGCCGCGCTCCGCCGCGCGATCGCGGCCGAGCGCAGGAGGTTCGCATGTCCCTGAACCGGTTCGTCGGCCTGCCGCGCTACCAGCGCGCGTTGCGCCTCACGCTGCCCTACATGCGCGGGCTCGACGTGCGCGCGGTGCAGGCGCGGCTGATCGAGCGCGATGCCGACCTCGCCCGCCTGGTCGCGACCGCGGACGGGCTGTTCGGCCCGGCGACCGAACGCGCCGTGATCGCCTTCCAGCGGCGCTTCCGCGACCGCTACGGGCTCGCGGTCGACGGCGTGGTGGGGCCTGCCACCTGGGGCGCACTGTTCGCGCCGACCGGAACCGACGATGCCGAAGTGAAGCATCTCGCCGCGCTGACGGCGCACGCCGCCTCCGCGGCCGCGGTGCTGCGCGATGCGCTGCCGGAGATCGCGCGGCCGCATCGCGTCTTCTCCGACAGCGTTGCCTGGGCGCTCACGCGCGACGGCATCGCGATCGACGGCGCCCCGCCCTCCGGCACGCCGGGCGCGCCGCGCACCATCCGCGCGCTGGTCGCGCACCGCGCGGTCTGGACCGCGATCCGTCGCGTCGCCGCCGAGGAGGGCGTGCCGGTCGAGCTGGTGCTCGCCACGATCGCGACCGAGTCCGCGGGCGGCGCGCGCTCGATCGACGAGGCGATCGCCGCGCGGCGCGAGGAGCCCGGCTTCGTCTCCGACGAGGCCACGCCGCACCGCGTCTCGGTCGGGCTGATGCAGACGCTGCTCAGCACCGCGCGCGAGGTGATGAAGGACCGTACGATCGACGCCGCCTGGCTCGCCGTGCCCGAGAACGCGATCCGCGCGGGCGTCGGCTACATCCGCCGCCAAGCGCCGCGCACGCGGCTCGACCCGCCCGTGGTCGCCTGCGCCTACAATGCCGGCGACGTCCACTATCAGGCGAGCCCCGGCAACCGCTGGCGGATGCGCCAGTACCCGATCGGCACGGGCGCGCATGCGGACCGCTTCGTCGCCTTCTGCACCGACGCGATGCGCGTGCTGCGCGCCGAGGCGCCCGACCTCGAAGGCGCGCCGAGCCTCGTCGCCGCGCTCGAGGCGCTCGGCGCGTGACCGCCTACGCGGCGATCCCCTGCACGCCCTTGGTGGTGCTGTACTCGAAGTGCAGCGCCTGGTCGGGGAAGACGATCGCGTGCATGGCATGGGCGGCCATCGCCGCCTCCGAGAAGCCCTGCAGGATCAGCTTGAGCTTGCCGGGATAGGTGGCGATGTCGCCGACGGCGAACACGCCGGGGATGTTGGTCGCGCAGGTCGCGGGGTCGATCCGCACATGGTTGCGCTCCAGGTTCAGTCCCCACGCCGCGATCGGCCCGAGCTCCATCGCCAGCCCGAAGAAGCAGAGCAGCGCATCGGCCTCGAGGCGGCGCGTCTCGCCCCTCAGCGTCGCCACCTCCACCGCGGCGAGCGCGCCGTCCGCGCCGGCAAGCCCGCGCAGCTGGTACGGCACGACGAGCTCCACCTTGCCGGCGGCCGCGAGCGCCTCCATGCGCGCGACACTCTCGGGGGCGGCGCGGAACTTCGGCCTACGGTGCACCACCTGCACCGAACGCGCGACCTCGGCCAGGCTGATCGCCCAGTCGACCGCCGAGTCGCCGCCGCCGGCGATCACCACGCGCCTGTCCCGGAAGTCCTCGCGCCGCTGCACGGCGTAGAAGACCGACCGGCCCTCGAAGGCCTCGATCCCCTCGATCGGCGGGCGGTTCGGGCCGAAGGCGCCGGCGCCGGCCGCGATCACCACGGCGCGGGCTAGGATCTCGTCGCCCGCCGAGGTGCCGAGGCGGAGCCGACCGTCGGCTTCGCGCCCAAGCCGCACCACCTGCCGCCCGAGCCGGTAGTCGGGGCGGAAGGGGGCGGCCTGCGCGATCAGCTGCTCGATCAGCCCAGCGCCGCTGATGGCAGGATGCGCGGGGATGTCGTAGATCGGCTTCTCGGGGTAGAGCGCGATGCACTGCCCGCCGATCGCATCCAGCGCATCCACGACCACCGAGCGCATCCTGAGCATGCCGCATTCGAACACCTGGAACAGGCCGACCGGCCCCGCCCCCACGATGCAAACATCGGTCTCGGTCGGCCCGGCCATGCGCGTCTCCTGCGTCGTCCCGGGGCATAGATACGCCCCGGCCCCCGTCGCGCAAGCGCGGGCCGGCTGGCAGACTCCGCCGGCGCTGCCATGACGGTCACCGAGTCGCCGACCTTCGCCCTGCCCGACGAGGCCGCGACCGCGCGCCTCGCGCAGGCGGTCGCGCGGCTGGCGCGGCCGGGCGATGCGATCCTGCTCGCCGGGCCCTACGGCGCCGGCAAGACCGCCTTCGCGCGCGCCTTCCTGCGCGCAGCGACCGGCGATCCCGCGCTGATCGTGCCGAGCCCCTCCTTCACGCTGGTGCAGACCTATGCCCTGCCGGGCGGCGTGGAGGCGTGGCACTACGATCTCTGGCGCGTCGCCGGCGCGGAGGAACTCGCCGAGCTCGGCTGGGACGAGGCGCGCGCCGGGATCGCGCTGGTCGAGTGGCCGGAGCGGCTGGGTGCCCTCACGCCCCCGGATGCGCTGACGGTCGCGCTCGCCCCCGTGCCCGGCGATCCGGGCGCGCGCCGTGCGACGCTCGCCGGCTGGCCGGACCGGCTCGCGACGCTTGCGCGATGACGCCCGCGGCGTTCCTCGCCGCGCACGGCTTCGGCGCGGCCGAGCGCATCCCCCTGCCGGCGGATGCCTCGTTCCGCCGCTACGAGCGGCTGGTCGGCGGGCCGGTGCCGGCGCTCCTGATGCTCTGCCCGCCGGGCCGCGAGCCGCTCCTGCCCTTCCTGCGCATCGCGGCGCATCTGCGCGCACTCGGGCTCTCGGCGCCGGCGGTCCATTTCGTGGACGAGACGGATGGGCTGGCGCTGATCGAGGACCTCGGCGAGGACACCTTCACCGCGCTGCTCGCGCGTGGCGCGGACGAGACCGCGCTCTACGGGCTCGCGGTCGAGGCGCTCGCGGAACTGCATCGCCATCCCCCGCCCGACTTCCTGCCCGCCTGGGATGCCGAGGCGATGGCCGCGGCCGCCGCCGCGACGCTGCTCGACTGGTGGTGGCCGGCGGCCTTCGGCGCCCCCCCCGGCGATGCCGTGCGCGCCTCCTTCCGCGCCGCCGCGCGCGAGACCCTCGCCCCCTTCGCCGACGACCCGCCCGTGCTCGTGCACCGCGACTTCCACGTCGACAACCTGCTGCGGCTCGACCGTCCGGGCCCCGCCGCCTGCGGCCTGCTCGACTTCCAGGACGCCGGCCTGGGCCACGCCGCCTACGACGTGACGAGCCTGCTCGAGGATGCGCGGCGCGACATCGACCCGGGCGTGCGGCGCGCCGTGCTCGCGCGTTACCTCGACGCCGCGCGCGTCGCCGACCATGCGCGCTTCCTGGCCGCCTGCGCCGCCCATGGCGCGCTGCGCCACGCGCGCGTGGCCGCGCTCTGGACCCGACTCGCCCGCCGCGACGGCAAGCCGCACTACCTGCGCCACGCGCCGCGCACCTGGCGCCTGCTCGACCGCGCCCTCGCCCATCCCGCCTGCGCACCGCTCGCCGCCTGGTTCGACGATCACGTCCCGCGCGAGCATCGCCGCGCGCCCGAGGAGCATGCCGCATGAGCCGTCCCGTGCCGCGCCGCGCCATGATCCTCGCCGCCGGGCTCGCCACGCGCATGCGTCCGCTCACCGACACCACCGCCAAGCCGCTGCTCGCGGTCGCGGGACGCTCGCTGCTCGACCGTGCGCTCGACCATCTCGCGGCGGTCGGCGTCGAGCGCGTGGTGGTCAACACCCACTGGCAGGCCGAGGCGGTGCGCGCGGCGCTGGCGGTGCGCGACCGGCCCGAGACGATCGAGAGCCACGAGGAGACCCTGCTCGACACCGGCGGCGCGGTGGTGAAGGCGCTGCCCCATCTCGGTGACGAACCGTTCTATGTCGTCAACGGCGACGCGTTCTGGCTGGATGGCGCGCGGCCTGCGCTGCTGCGTCTCGCCGAGGCCTTCGATCCTGCGGCCACCGACGCGGTGCTGCTGGTCCACCGCGCGGCCCAGCTCCCCTCCTACAGCGGCCGCGGCGACTTCGCGGTCGATCCGCTCGGCCGTGTGCGCCGGCCGAAGGAGAAGGAGATCGTTCCCTACCTCTACGCCGGCGTGCAGATCGCCGCACCCGCGCTGTTCGCGGGCGCGCCGGACGGCCCCTTCAGCACCAACCTCCTGTGGGACCGCGCGATCGCGGCCGACCGGCTGCGCGCGGTCGTGCATGACGGGATCTGGCTGCACCTCTCCACGCCCGAGGATCTGGCCGAGGCCGAGGAGATGCTGCGCGGACGCGCGAGCGTCTTCGCCTATGCGCGCTGACGCGCTCGGCGCGCCGCCCCCGCGCGTCTTCACGATCGCGCCCGACCGGCCGTTCCTCGACGACCTCGCGCTCGGCCTGATCGGGATCGCGGGCGAGGACCCGGTCGCGCTCGCGCGCATCACCGTCCTGCTGCCGACCCGGCGCGCCGGGCGCGGACTGGCCGAGGCCATGCTGCGGCTCACCGCCGGGCGGGCGGCGCTCCTGCCGCGCATCCACCCCGTGGGCGACCTGCCGGACGAGGCGCTGGCGATGGCGGGCGCGCTCGCCGTCCCGCCGGCGGTCGCCCCGCTCGCGCGCCGCGCCGCCCTGGCCCGCCTGGTCGGCGCCTTCGAGCCCGAGATCCCGCTGGAGCGGGCCTGGCGGCTGGCCGAGGAGCTGGGCGCGCTGTTCGACGAGATGGCGACCGAGGACGTCGATCCCGCGCGGCTCGCCACGCTCGTGCCCGAGCGCTTCGCCGCGCACTGGCAGCGCACGCTGAAGTTCCTCGAGATCGTCACCGCCGCTTGGCCGAGGGAACTGCGCGACCGCGGCGCGAGCGACCCGGCGGAACGGCGCGTGCGGCTCCTGCGCGCCCAGGCCGAGTCGTGGCGGACCGCCCCACCCGCAGACCCCGTGATCGCGGCCGGTTCGACGGGCTCGATCCCGGCGGTCGCGGAACTGCTCGGCGTGGTGGCGAGCCTGCCGCAGGGCGCGGTGGTGCTGCCCGGGCTCGACCAGCGCCTGCCGGAGGCGCTGTGGGACAGGCTGCCCGACACCCATCCGCAGGCCGGGCTGGCGCGGCTCCTGCGCGGCCTTGCCATCCCGCGCGAGGCCGTCCGCCCATGGCCCGCGCGCGCCCGTGCCGCGCCGATCCCCGACCGCGCCGCGCTCGTCGCGGCGGTCATGGCGCCGCCCGAGGGGCTGGAGGCCTGGCGCGAACGCGACCCGGAGCGCTGGCGCGCGTCCCTCGCCGGACTGGCGCGCGTCGATGCCGCCGATCCACACGAGGAGGCGATGGTCGCGGCGCTCGCCGTGCGCCGCGCGCTGGCGACGCCCGGCCGCACCGTGGCCATCGTCACGCCCGACCGCTTCCTCGCCCGCCGCATCGCGAGCGAACTCGGCCGCTTCGGCGTGCGCGCCGACGACTCGGGCGGCGAGCCGCTGGCGAACACGCCGGCCGGCACCTTCATCCGCCTGCTCGCCGCCGCCGTGGCGGATGGTCTGGCCCCCGTCCCGCTGCTCGCGCTGCTGAAGCACCCGCTCGCGGCGGCGGGCGAGGCGCCGGCGCGCTTCCGGCTCGAGACGCGTGCGCTCGAGCGGACCGCGCTGCGGGGGCCGCGACCGGCGCCCGGACTCGCGGGAATCGCCGCCGCGATCGAGGCGGCGCGCCGCTTCCCGCCGCGCTGGGCGGATTTCGATGCGGCGACGGGTTGCCTCGTGCGCCTCCGCCCGATCCTGGAGCCCGTGCTCGCGCTCGCCGGACAGCCCACAGCCGGGATCGGCGAACTCCTCGAGGCGCATCTCGTCGCCGCCGAACGCCTCGCCGAGACGCCCGACCGGCCGGGCCCGCTGCGCCTCTGGGCAGGCGAGGACGGCGAGGCGCTGGCACGGCATCTCGCCGAGCTCGCCTCCGCCGTGGAGGGGTTGCCCCCGGTGGCGCCGCGTCAGTTCCCCGCGCTTCTCGAACCGATGCTGGAGGGGCCCGTGGTGCGGCTCAGGCGCGTCGAGGCCGAGCATCCGCGCGTCGCCATCCTCGGCGCGCTGGAGGCGCGGCTGCAGCACGCCGACCTGATCGTGCTCGCCGGCCTGAACGAGGGCACCTGGCCCGAGGCCGCCGAACCCGGCCCGTGGCTGTCGCGGCCGATGCGCGAGGCGATGGGTCTGCCCTCGCCCGAACGCCGGATCGGCCAGGCCGCGCACGACGTGGCGCAGCTTCTCTGCGCCGGGGCCGAGGTGCTGCTGACGAGGAGCCGCCGCGCCGAAGGGGCACCCACCGTGCCGTCGCGCTGGCTGTCGCGGCTCGACGCCTTCCTGCGCGGCCAGTTCGGCGCGGAGGCGGCAGCACTGCTCCGCCCGCCGGAGGACTTCGCCGCGATCGCGCGCGTGCTCGACGATCCCGGCGCGCCGATGCCCGAACAGCGCCCCGCGCCCAGGCCGCCGCTCGCCGCCCGCCCGCGCCGGCTCTCGGTCACCGAGATCGCCACCTGGATCGCCGATCCCTACGCGCTCTACGCCCGCCGCGTGCTCGGGATCGAGCCCCTGGAGCCGCTCGACGCCGAGGCGGACGCGGGCGATTTCGGCGACATCGTGCATGGCGGCATCGCCGAGGTCCTGCGGGCGACCGGCCTCGCCTGGCCCGAGCCGGCCGAGGCCGCGCGGCTCCTGGAGGCGGCATTCCGCCGCCGGCTCGACCGCAGCGCGGCGCGCC
>NZ_VIKA01000158.1 GCF_006704265.1 Elioraea sp. Yellowstone
CGTGCGCGCGGCGCGCGGGCGGCGCGCACGCCCGATCCGCCCGGCATCGGCGGCGCGATCGACCGCGACCTGCGGGCACCGGCCGAGAGCGCGCGGAGGCGTCTGGGGTGAGGATCGTCTCGGTACGGGCATGGCCCGTCTCGTTCCCCGTGCCCGAGTCCGAGCGCGTGAGCCTCGGCATCGGCACCGCGGTGAAACGCGATGCGGTCGTGGTGAAGGTCGTCACCGAGAGCGGGCTGGTCGGCTGGGGCGAGAGCCATCACGGCCGCGCGCACGGCGCGATCGCGCACCTGGTCAACACCACGCTGCGCGCGCTCATCCTGGGCATGGACGCCGGCGACTGCGTGGGCGTCTGGGCGCGCATCTACCGTTTCCAGCTCGCCAGCCACGGCATGGGTGCCGCCACCGCGATGGCGATGAGCGGCATCGACATGGCGCTCTGGGACATCCGTGCCAAGGCGGTGGGCTGGCCGCTCTGCCGGCTGCTCGGCGGCGCGGTGAAGCCGGTGCCGGCCTATGCGGGCGGTGTCGCCCTCGGCTACCAGGATCCCGCGGCGCTGGTGGAGGAGGTGCGTCCGCATGTCGAGGCCGGCTATCGCGCGGTGAAGCTCAGGGTCGGCGACACGCCGGCGCGCGACATCGCCCGCATCGAGGCGGTGCGGCGGGCCTTCGGCGACGACCTCGTCATCCTGACCGATGCCAACACCGGCTATGCGCTGGCGGATGCGCGCATGGCGATGCCGGCGATGGAACGGCTCGGCGTGGCCTGGCTCGAGGAGCCCTTTCCCGCCCACGACCACCGTGCCTATGCCGAGGCGAAGTCCTTCGCGCGCATCCCCCTCGCCGCCGGCGAGAACCATTACACCCGCTTCGAGTTCCACCGCCTGATCGAGGATCGCGTGCTGTCGATCCTGCAGCCCGATCTCTCCAAGTGCGGCGGCGTCACCGAGACCATGCGCATCGCGCACCTCGCCTCGGCCTGGAAGCTGCCGATCCATCCGCACAGCGCGATGACCGGGATCAACCAGGCGGCCTCGATCCACCTGCTCGCCGCGATCGACAATGGCGGCTATTTCGAGGCCGACATCTCCCGCAACAACCTGTTCCGAGACCGGATGGTCTCGACGCCGTGGTCGATCCGCCCCGACGGCACGGTTCTGCCGCTCGAGGCCGCCGGCATCGGCGTCGAGGTGGACGAGGCCTTCCTCGAGGCGCATCCGGCGATCGAGGGGCCGGGCTACGTCTGATACCCTCCGCACAAAGGCTCGACCTTTGTGCGGAGGGTATCGCGCGCGGGGCTGGTGGGGCGGCCGCGCGCGAACATGACCCCATACCAGCCCGCCGAAGGTCAAACCTTCGGCGGGCTGGTATGAGCCGGCCCGCCCGGGGTGGACCCGACAGGGCCGGGATCGGCCATCCGCGCGAGGATGTCCGCAGGAACGGCGGGAGCGGTCCTTTCCCGTGCCCAGACCGTTCCGGGGTCCAGCCTCCGGTGCCCGGTCCTCACTCCACCTTGCCGATCGCGCGCACCGCGGCGATCAGCCGGGCGCTGTCGCGCGCGACGAACTCGGCGAACTCGGGCGCGTCGAGATAGGCGACCGGGCTGCCCGCGGTCTCGAAGGCGCGCACGACCGCGGGATCGGCGCACGCCGCGCGCAGCGCCTCGCGCAGCCGCGCCATGATCGGCGCCGGCACGCCGGCGGGCGCGAACAGCCCGGCCCAGATGTAGAACTCCACCGACGGATGGCCGAGCTCCCGGAAGGTCGGCGTCTCGGGGAAGGAGGCGATGCGCTCCGCGCCCCAGTTGGCGAGCACGCGCAGCTTGCCCTCGCGCACATGGGGCAGCAGCACGCCGGGCGCCGAGGCGAGCGCCTGCACCGTGCCGGCGAGGATCGCGCTGACGGCGGGGCCTGCGCCCTGGAACGGCACGTGCAGCAGCCTGATGCCTGCGGAGTGTGCGAACATCTCCATCGCCACATGCAGCGTGCCGTAGGTGCCCGAGCTGCCGTAGGGGATGGTCCCCGGACGCGCCCTGGCGTCCGCGATCAGCGCGTCGAGCGTCCGCCAAGGCGCCTCCGCGCGCACCGCGAGCAGCGTCGGGTCGGCGAGCACGCGGCCGATCGGCGCGAGCTGGCTCACCTCGTAGGCGGGCGTGCGGTCGAACAGGCGATCCGCCTCGGGCAGCACGGCGAGCGAGGAGAGCGTCATCAGCAGCGTGTAGCCGTCGGGCGCGGACTGGGCGGCGGCCCGGTTGCCGACCGCGCCGCCGGCGCCGCCGCGATTGGTCACCACCACCGGCCTGCCGAGCGTCCGCTCCATCGCCGCCGCGATCGGCCGCGCGGCCAGATCCGCCTGGCCGCCCGGCGGGAACGGTACGATCATCGTGATCGGCCGGTCGGGCCAGGCCTGCGCCCGCGCGCGGCCGAGGATGGCGGGCAGGCCGAGGGTGAGCGCGAGCGCCGCGCGGCGACGGATCATGGTCTCCTCCCGGGTCGTTGCGTGAGGCGAGCCTAGCGGCAACCGCACGCGCTGCGAAGGCAAGGCCGCGGTCAGGCGATCGCCATCAGCGTGGCGTTGCCGCCGGCGGCGGCGGTGTTCGTGCTGATCGCGCGCTCGCGCACGAGCAGGCAGGCGAGGTCGTCCTCGGCCGCGGGGCCGGCGCTCATCGGGCTGGCGACGAACACCGGCCGGATCGGTCCGTCGAGCGCGGCGACCGTGCGGGCGAGCGCGCCGAGCCCCGCCCATCCGCCCTCGACGAGCACGGCGTCGCAGCCGGCGGCATCCGCCCGCTCCGCCACCGTGACGGCGGCGCGCACCACCTCGGGCAGCCCGTCGAGCCGCGCACGCACCGCCGGCGCGTGCACGTGCGCGCGATTGCCGGTCGCCAGCACCGCGCCCAGCGCGGCGAACAGCCCGAAGCCGCTCTCCGCCACGCAGAGCACGCTGCCGCGCGGCTCGAGCCGATAGACGTTGCTCTCGCCGACCGGGCCCGCGAGCTCGAGCCGGAGCCCCGTGCGGGCGCAGCGCGCATAGTGCCGGCAGCGCGCCGCGGCCTCGTTCTCGCCGGTCTCCTCGAGCCAGCGGATCAGCGCCTCCGCCGCCGGCGCCGGAGCGCCGGCCGAGGGGAGCGGCGGCTCGGGCGGGACGGCGGCGAGCAGGCGGCGCAGGGAGAGCGGACCACCCGCCTTCGGCCCGGTGCCCGAGAGCCCGTGGCCGCCGAAGGGCTGCACGCCGACCACCGCGCCGATCATGGTGCGGTTGACGTAGACATTGCCGGCGGCGATGCGCGCGCCGACCCGCGCGATCGTCTCGTCGATGCGCGAATGCACGCCGAAGGTCAGCGCGTAGCCGGTGGCGTTGACCGCGTCGATCACCTCGTCCAGCTCCGCGCGCGCGAAGCGCACGACGTGCAGCACCGGGCCGAACACCTCGCGGCCGAGTTCGGCGATGCGGTCGATCTCGATCAGGGTCGGCGCGACGAAGCTGCCGTGGCGGCATTCCTCTGCCAGTTCGAGCGCATGCACGCGCCGCCCCTGCGCGCGCATCGACGCGATGTGGGCGAGGATCGTCGCGCGCGCCTCGGCCGTGATCACCGGGCCGATATCGGTCGAGAGCCGGTCGGGATTGCCGACCGAAAGCTCCGCCATCGCGCCCTTCAGCATGGTCAGCACGCGGTCGGCGATGTCGTCCTGCAGGCAGAGCACGCGCAGCGCCGAGCAGCGCTGGCCGGCGCTGTCGAAGGCGGAGACGAGCACGTCCGCCACCACCTGCTCGGGCAGGGCGGAGCTGTCGACGATCATCGCGTTCTGACCGCCGGTCTCGGCGATCAGCGGCACCGTCCGTCCGTCCGGGTTCAGCCGCTCGGCAAGCGTGCGGTTGATCAGGCGTGCGACCTCGGTCGAGCCGGTGAACATCACCCCGCGCACGCGGCCGTCGCGCACCAGCGCCGCGCCGACCGAACCGTCGCCGGGCAGGAGCTGCAGCGCGGCCGCCGGCACGCCGGCCTCGTGCAGCGCGCGCACGGCGAGCGCGGCGGTCAGCGGCGTCTCCTCGGCCGGCTTCGCCAGCACCGCATTGCCGGCGGCGAGCGCGGCGGCCACCTGGCCGGTGAAGATCGCGAGCGGGAAGTTCCACGGGCTGATGCAGGCGACCGGGCCGAGCGGGCGGTGCGTGGCGTTGGCGAAGCCGTCGCGCACGGCGGCCGCGTAGTAGCGCAGGAAATCCACCGCCTCGCGCACCTCGCCGACCGCGTTCGGCAGGGTCTTGCCGGCCTCGCGCACGATCGGCCCGAGCAGGTGGTCGATCCGGCCCTCCAGCAGATCGGCTGCGCGCAGGAGGCAGGCGGCGCGTTCGGCGGGCGGCGTGGCGGCCCAGTCCGGCTGCGCCGAGGCGGCGGCCTCCAGGGCGGCCGCGATCGTCGCCTCGTCCGCGTCCGTGCAGTGCCCGACGACGTCGCGGCGGTCGGCGGGGTTGCGCAGCGCCCGCCGCGTCCCGGCCGGCAGGGTCATCGGCGTGGCGAGGATCGGTGCGACCTCCTCCCTCCGTTGCGCGCTCGCGGCGAGCGCTTCGGCGAGCCGGGCGAGACGCTGCTCGTCGGTGAGGTCCACGCCGGCGCTGTTGGCGCGATCGGGGAACAGCGCGCGCGGCAGGCTGATGCGCGGATGCGGCGCGCCGACCGGTCTGATCGCGCGCGCCTCGGCGACCGGATCGGCGATCAGCGCCTCCGCCGGCACGGCGGGATCGCCGATGCGGTTGACGAAGCTCGAATTGGCGCCGTTCTCCAGAAGGCGCCGCACGAGATAGGGGAGCAGCGTCTCGTGCGTGCCGACGGGGGCGTAGATGCGGCAGGGGCGGTCGAGCCTCCCGGGCCCCACCACCTCCTCGTAGAGCGGCTCGCCCATGCCGTGCAGGCACTGGAACTCGTAGTCGCCCGGGCGGAAGGCGGGCCCCGCCATCGCCAGCACGGTGGCGAGGGTGTGGGCGTTGTGGGTGGCGAACTGCGGGAACACGGCGTCGCGCGCCGCGAGCAGCCGGCGCGCACACGCGAGATAGCAGACGTCGGTATGGATTTTCCGCGTGAACACCGGGAAGTCGGCATGCCCGTCGAGCTGGGCGCGCTTGATCTCGCTGTCCCAGTAGGCGCCCTTCACCAGGCGGATCATCAGCCGGCGCCCGCTCGCGCGCGCGAGCGCGATCAGCCAGTCGATCACGAAGGGCGCGCGCTTCTGGTAGGCCTGCACGACGACGCCGAGGCCCTGCCAGGCGCCGAGATCGGGGGTGCGCGCGAGCGTCTCGATCAGGTCGAGCGAGAGGTCGAGCCGCTCCGCCTCCTCGGCGTCGATGTTCAGGCCGATGTCGTAGCGTTTCGCGAGCCGGGCGAGATCGTGCAGGCGCGGCAGCAGCTCCGTCATCACCCGCTCGCGCTGGCTGCGCAGATAGCGCGGATGCAGCGCCGAGAGCTTCACCGAGATGCCGGGGCCCGCATGGACGCCGCGCCCCGCGGCGGCCTGCCCGATCGCGTGGATCGCCTGCTCGTAGCTCCGCCGATAGGTCTCGGCATCGGCAGCGGTCATCGCCGCCTCGCCCAGCATGTCGAAGGAGTGGGTGAAGCCCTTCGCCTCCATGGCGCGGGCACGGCGCAGCGCCTCGGCGATCGTCTGGCCGGTGACGAACTGCTCGCCCAGCATCCGCATCGCCACGTCCACCCCCTTGCGGATCAGCGGCTCGCCGCCGTGGCGGATCAGGCGCGCGAGGGCCGCGGCAAGGCCCGTCTCGTTGGCGGTCGCGACCAGTCGCCCGGTGATCAGCAGGCCCCAGGCCGCGGCGTTGACGAAGAGCGAGGGCGAATGGCCGAGATGGGCACGCCAGTCGCGCGCGCCGACCTTGTCGCGGATCAGGGCGTCGCGCGTGGGCGTGTCGGGAATGCGCAGCAGCGCCTCGGCGAGGCACATCAGCGCGATGCCCTCCTGCGAGGAGAGCGCGAACTCCTGCATCAGCGCCTCGACCGGGCCGCGCCGCCCCTTGCCGCGCAGCGCCTCGACCAGCCTCAGCGCGGTCGCCTCCGCCGCGCGCGTCTCTGCGGCGGGCAGGGTGGCCGCCTCGATCAGCGCGGGCAGGCAGTCGGGCTCGGGGCGGCGATAGGCCTCGGTGATGCGGGCGCGCAGGCCGGTCTGCGCCCGGACCGACCGGACGAACGCGGCGAAGGGGCGCGGTTCGGACGGATCGGCGATGTCGGATGCGGGCACGGCGCTCTCCCTGCGCGGGGCATGCGCGCACGGTAGTCCAGCGCCGGGACGCGTTACAGCGCTCCGCGCCGCGTCGCGAGCGCGGCCAGCAGCGCGCGCGTGTGCGGCGCGGCGGCGGGGTCGCGCCGCAGGTCCTCGTGCAGCCGGTCGAGATCGGCCGGCTCGTCCACGTCGTGCCAGGCGGGCGCGCGCACCACGGCGAGCCCGACTTCCCCGGCGCGCCTCTCGGTCTCCGCCAGCACCGAGGCGGTGCTCCAGGCGATCGCCTCGAACAGGCCCGGCACCGCGCGCGACAGCCCGACGCACCAGTATCCGCCATCCGCCGCGGGGCCGAGCACGACCGCCTCCGGGCGGGTCGCGGCGAGAGCGAGGGCCGTGTGCAGATGCGCCGGCGGCAGGGTCGGGCTGTCGGCGCCGATCAGCAGCACGGGCCCGAAGCCCTGCGCGAACAGCGTCGCGAAGGCCGCCGCTATGCGCGCGCCGAGATCGCCCTCGCCCTGCGCCAGCGCGGGGAGGTCGGTCAGGGCGGCGAGTTCCCCCGTCGCCTCGGCCGGTGCGGCGAGCACGCGCACCGCCACGGCCGGGAAGGTGTCGTCATGGCGCA
>NZ_VIKA01000159.1 GCF_006704265.1 Elioraea sp. Yellowstone
TCTCCGGCGCGAGGTGGCGATGAACATCAAGCGGCTGATGGATCTCGGCTGCTATCGCGGCCTGCGCCGCCGCCGCGACGAAGCGTTCCTGCTCCGGCGTGCTGAGCTCGGGGCCGGCGAGACGCCGTGCCGCCGCCGCATCGCCCGCCATCGCGGCGACGAGCGCCAGGTTGTGGCGCACCCGCACATCGGTGTTGCCCTCCCCGCGCAGCCCCTCGAGCAGCCGCACCGCCTCGCCGGTCGCGCCGGCGAGCGCGAGCGACAGCGCGAGGTTGTTGCGCAGCGCCTCGTGGCGGGGCGCACGTGCGAGTCCCTCGCGGTAGCGCGCCTGCGCGCGCGCGTGATCGCCGGCGAGGTCCGCGATCACGCCGAGCCCGTTGAGCGCGTCCGGATCGCCCGGCGCCTGGGCAAGCAGCCGCTCGAAGCTTCCGCCGGCACCGCCGAGATCCCCGGCGCGCAGCTGGGTGCGCCCGAGAGCGAGCAGAAGCGTGCGGTCTGCCGGGCGACGCGCGAGCGCCTGCTCCAGCACCAGCACGGCCTCGGCGCTCGCGCCGCGATCGGCGAGCGCGCGCGCGTAGCGGGCCTGCACCTCGGCGTTGTCCGGCTCGGCCTGGGCGGCGTTGCGGTAGATCGACAGCGCGACCTCGACATTGTTGTTCGCCTCGGCCGCCGCGGCCAGCCGCAGCCGGTCCTGCCAGGTCGGCGCGCCGGCGGATCGTTCCCCGCTCGTGGCGCAGCCGAGCAGCGGCAGGGCGAGGCAGAGCGGCAGAAGGAGGGCGCGCATGGTTCCGGCCTCTAGCGGTTGAAGGAGGCGAGAAGCAGGACGAAGGACGGACCGGCCAGCAGCATGACCAAGCAGGGCAGGATGAACAGCGTCAGCGGCAGCACCAGCAGGGCAGGAAGCCGCGCCGCCTTCTCCTCGAACTCGATCAGCCGCTCCTGGCGCATCTCCGCGGAGAGCGTGCGCAGCGCCTGGCCGAGCGGCGTGCCGTACTGGATCGTCTGGGCGAGCGTGGTCGCCAGCCGGCGCAGCCCGACGACGTCGGTGCGCTCGCCGAGATTGAGCAGGGCCTGGCGCCGGTCCGAAAGCATGCGGAGCTCGTTCGACAGCGTCATGAACTCCGCGGCGATCGGCCGGTTCGACGGCGCCATCTCGATTGCCACCCGCTCGACCATGCTCTCAAGCCCGAGCCCGGCCTCGGCGCAGATCACCATCAGGTCGAGCGTGTCCGCGAGGCCGGTGCGGATCTGCCTGACATAGCGCTTGTGCATCCAGCCGAGCACCCAGTTGGGGCCCAGCAGCCCTGCCACCACGCCGACCCCCACCAGGACCATCTGCGTGGCGCCCGTGGTGCCGCGCAGCACCGTCATGCCATAGACGGCGAGCGGCACGACGACCAGAAGCACCACCTTCAGCCCGATCACCACCGGCACGACGCTCTGCGGGCGGTAGCCGGCCGCGGCCACGCTGCGTTCCAGTTCCCGGCGGTCCTTCTCGGAGAGCAGCGCGCTGCCGCCGAGCGCGGTGCCGATCGCACGCAGCGCGCCCTGGATCAGGCCCGGGCCCGCCGGCTTGCGCTCCGCCGCCAGGGCACCCCTGCCGAGGCTCGCCACCCGTCCAGCGAGCCGCCGCTCGATGCCCGCCCGTGCCGACAGCCAGGCCGCGATCAGCACCAGGATCAGCACCGCGGTCGCCAGCACGGCGAGCGCGAGAAGCGGATCGCCGCCGGCAAACTCGGGCAGCGCGCTCATGTCAGCGCGAGGCTGCGGCGGATCATGCCGCGCATCGTCAGCACCCCGAGGCCGAGCAGGCCGAAGGCGATCGCCGCGATCGTCGGTCCCTTCTCGTGGGTGAAGTAGAAGTCGATATAGCCCGGGTTGAGCACCGTCAGCGCGGCCAGCGCGATCACCGGCACGACCGTCAGGATCAGCGCCGACATGCGCGCCTGGCCGGCGAGCGCCCGGCCGCGCGCGGCCGTCTGCACGCGCTTGCGCACGACATCGGCGAGATTGTCGAGCGTCTCGGTCAGGCTGCCGCCGGTCTGCTGCTGCAGCGCGATCGTGACGGCGAAGAACCCGTACTCGCGCAGCCCCGTGCGGGCATGCAGATTGAGCAGGCTGGTCTCGAGCGGCACGCCGATCGCCTGCTCGGCGTTGACCTGGGCGAATTCGCGCCGCGTCGGCTCGGGGCACTCGCGCGCGATGGTGCGCAGCGACTCGGTGACCGGAATGCCCGCGCGCAGCGCGCGCACGATCATGCCGAGGGCGTCGGGCATCTGCTTGAACAGGGCCTCGCGATAGCGCGAGGTGCCGTAGGCGAAGATGGCGCGCGTGGCGAGCACGCCCGCGCCGATCCCGCCCGCGATCGCGGCGTCGCGCCCGAGGATCGCCGCGAGCAGCAATCCGGCAGCCGCGCCGGCGGCCGCGCCGAGAATCAGCACCAGCGGCCAGGGCGCCGGATGCTCCTGCGGACGCGAGGGATTGAAGGCGATCAAGCGGCCGAGCCGCGTCGCCAGGGGAGCGGGGCCGCGCTGCGCGAGCTGGATCCCGGGGAGGGTGGCCGTGCCGCGCCGCCGCCGCGGCTGGCCCACCGCCTCGGTCAGCCGCCGCGCGAGGCGCTGGTTGCGGATCTCGAGCACGAGCAGCCCCGCGCTGCCGAGCGCCACCAGCACCAGCGCGGCCAGCGCGACCGTGGCAGGCGGGAGATCGCCGATCGTCATCGCTCAGAACTCATCGAGCGTGGCCATCCACGCGCGGTCGAGTCCGAAGTACTCGAGGCGAGAGACGAATCCCGGCTTGATGCCGGCGGCGCGGTAGCGGCCGCGGATCCGCCCCTGGCTGTCCTCGCCCTCGTACTCGAAGCTGACGAGGTCGTTCATCGTGATCACCTCGCCCTCCAGCCCGCGCACCTCGCTCAGCTGGATGACCCGGCGCGTGCCGTCGCGCATCCGCTCGATCTGCACGATCAGGTCGAGCGCGGAGGCGATCTGGGTGCGGATCGCCTTCACCGGCAGGCCGAAGCTGCCCATCTGCACCATGTTCTCGATGCGGATCAGGGCGTCGCGCGTGCTGTTGGCGTGCAGCGTGCCGAGCGAGCCGTCATGGCCGGTGTTCATGGCCTGGAGCATGTCGAAGGCCTCGGGGCCGCGCACCTCGCCGAGAATGATCCGGTCCGGGCGCATGCGCAGCGCGTTCTTGACGAGGTCACGCTGGGTGATCTCGCCCTTGCCCTCGAGATTGGCCGGCCGCGTCTCCAGCCGCACCACGTGCGGCTGCTGGAGCTGCAGCTCGGCCGCGTCCTCGATCGTGACGATGCGCTCGCCATGGTCGATCATGCGGCTGAGCGCATTGAGCAGCGTCGTCTTGCCCGAGCCCGTGCCGCCCGAGATCAGGATGTTGAGCCGGCAGCGCGAGGCGATCTCCAGCAGCTTCGCCACCGGCGCGGTGAGCGAGCCGAACTCCACCATGCGCGCGAAGTCGATGCGCTTGCGCGCGAACTTGCGGATGGAGATGGAGGGGCCGTCGAGCGCGAGCGGCGGCAGCACGATGTTGACGCGGCTGCCATCGGCCAAGCGCGCATCGACCATCGGGCTCGACTCGTCGACGCGCCGCCCCACCGCGGCGGCGATCTTCTGCGCCACCGCCGTGGCGTGCGCGGCATCGCGGAAGCGCACATCCGCCTTCTGCAGCTTGCCGCCCTTCTCGACATAGACGCTGTATGGGCCGTTCACCATGATGTCGGTGATCGCCTCGTCGGCGAGCAGGGGCTCGAGCGGGCCGAGCCCGACCATGTCGTCGGCGATCTCGCGCGCCAGGGCGGCCTGCTCGCGCGCGGACAGTTCGATCCGGTGCTTGTCCGCGAGCTGGTGCACCAGCCGCTCGAGCTCGGCCCGCAGACGCTCTGCCGGAAGTTCCGCCGCGAGCGTCGGATCGACCTGGTCCATCACCAGCGACCACAGGCGCGCGCGCGCCCCGCTCTGGCCGACCGGTCCCCCCCGCGGCGGCGCGACCGCGACGGGCAGGGCCGCAGGCAACCCGGACGCGGCAGGCCCGCCTGCGCCGTTCGCCGCCGCTGGCGGCTCCGGCCGGCGCGCCACGACCGGGTCGGTGCGGCGTCCGAACACGCTCATCGGCCGAGCAGGCGGCCGAGCCACCCGCCCCCGCGCCCGCCCACCCGCGCGCCCGAGACCTCGCGCGTCAGGCGCTGCATCGCCGCGCGCAGGACGCGGCTCTGGGCCACCGCCGGCACGCCGAGATCAGCGGCCATGGCGAGCCGCTTCGGGATCTCGGGCAGGGTGAACTCCACCTTCGCCTCGATCCCGCGCTCGACCAGCCTGAGCGGCATCGTGCCCGGGGCACCGGCGCGGTTGAGCACGAACACCGCCTTGTCCGAGCCCGTGAGCGTGGCGAACATCGCCTTGAGGCGCGCGGCATCGCGGATCGAGACGACATCCGGCGTCATCACCACCAGACGCATATGCGCCGCGGCGTAGATCGTGCGCAGCGCCGCGTCGCCCGGCGTGGGCATGTCGACGATGATGTAGTGGAAGCGCCGCCGCAGCAGCGCCATCAGCCGGGAGACGCCCTCGGCGGTCGACATCGGCCGGTCCTCGAACGCCTCCTCGGCCGCGATCAGCCGCAGTCGGTCCGATATCGCGACCGCGCTGCGCTCGATGAACAGGGAATCGACGCGCTCCGGCTCCTCGAGGGCGACACGCAGACCGGGCCCGGGGGTCACGCCGAGCATGGCCGCGACCGTGCCGCGCTGGAGGTTCATGTCCACCAGCGCGATATAGCCGCGCGTGCTCTGGGCGAGCTCAACCGCCAGGTTGACCGCCACCGTGCTGGCGCCTGCACCGCCGCGTGCGCCGGAGACCGTGATGATCCGTCCGCCGATCTGATCGGTCCCGCCCGGGATGCGTCCCTGAACCACCGGCAGGAAGAGCCGGGTGACGTTGTCGCGGGTCAGCGGCTTGTAGAGGTACTCGACCACGCCGAGGCCGCGCGTGATCTCGCGATAGAAGCCCATGTCGGTGCGGTCGCCGATCACCAGCACCTTGACGTCGGGCTCGCAGACATTGGCGAGATCGTCGAGCGCGACCAGGGCATCGGCCGCGCCCTCCACGTCGACGATCAGCACCTGCGGCGTCGGCTTGTGCGCAAGCTCGCGGATCGCGGCCTGGACGCCGCCGCGTTCGAGCGTCAGCCTGCCGCCGAGATCGCCGAGGACCGCGCGCAGCACCGCCTCGGACTCGCCGTCGGCGACATAGGCGACGAGCAGCGGACGGTCGAACGCGATCGGGCGCGCCTCCTGGCCGGTAGCGGTCCCGGCCGGCTCGGCGGGGCGACCATCAACGCTGAGCACCCAACCCTCCTCCGCCGGCCGAGGGCCCCACGGTCGAGGCGCGCACGTCGGGTAACGGCTTCAGCGCGTCGTCCTCCAGGCGCTCGATCGCGTCGGCCGCTTGGCGGCCGCGGCCGCGCGGATCACCGACGCCCCGGTCGAGATGCGCGGGATCGGCGATCATGACGCGCAGGTTGGCCGCATTCGCGCCGGTCGGACGCCAGGTGCCGTCACGCTCGCGCGGATCGGCGCCGCAGGCGACCAGGAGGAGAAGCGCCATGACGGCGAGGCGGCAGGACGGCATGCGGCTACTCCAGGATGAACCCGGCGCGGCCGGGGACGCGCGGTGGCGGGTTGTCGCGGGAGGCCTGGCGATGCCACAGCACGCGCTCGATGTCGTTGGCCGGCGTGAAGCCGTCCGTCGGCAGGGCCAGCCGGTGCGGATCGGAGACCGGGCGGACGATGTAGGGCGTGATGATGATGACGAGCTCGCTGTCGTTGCGGCGGAACCGGTCCGACTTGAAGAGCGCGCCCAGGATCGGCACCTCGCTGAGGAACGGCAGGCCGGATCCGGCGATGCGGCTGCCGTCCTGGAGAAGCCCCGCGATTGCGAAGGACTGGCCGCTGCCGAGCTCCACCGTCGTCTCGGCACGGCGCACGCGCAGCGCCGGGATCCGCACGACGCCGCCCGCGACGGGCAGGCTGATCGCACCCTCCTCCGAGAGCTCGCTGACCTCGGGTCGCACCCTCAGGCTGATCCGCCCTGCGTCCAGAACGGTCGGCACGAAGGCGAGCGAGACGCCGAACTGCTTGAACTCGATCGTGATGCGATCGTTCTGGGCGGCGACCGGAACCGGGAACTCGCCGCCGGCGAGGAAGGAGGCGGTCTCGCCGCTCTGCGCCGTCAGGTTCGGCTCGGCGAGGATGCTGATGAGCTGGTCCTGTGCCAGCGCATCGATCAGGCCGTTGATGTCGAACGAGGTCGAGCTGTAGCCCGCGCCGATGAAGTTGCGCCCGACCTCGCCGCCGAGGCCGGGGATGAGATTGGCGCCGGCGAAGGCGCCGGTCAGCAGGCCGAAGCTGAAGCGCCCGATCGTGCCGAGCACCTGCCAGTTGAAGCCGAGCTCGCGCGTGATCGAGCGGGAGACCTCGGCCACCCGCACGCGAAGATTGACCTGGATCGCGCCGCCGACGCGAAGCTCGTCGAGCACGCGCTCGCCCTCCGGCAGGGCGCTGCGCGCGATCGCGAAGGCGCGCTGCGCGTCCGCCGCGGTCGGCACCTCGCCCGCGAGCAGCACGCCGCCCGGCACGCGCCGCACCGAGATCGCGGTGGCGGTCGGCACGGCGGCGCGGATCGCCGCCT
>NZ_VIKA01000015.1 GCF_006704265.1 Elioraea sp. Yellowstone
CCCCCCTCCCCCCGCGTCTCGGGTGCCTGTACGGGCGGGGGGCGGGGGGCGCGGCCCCCGGCCCGCCCGGCCGGCGGATGCCCCCGCCCCATCCCCGGCGCGCCGGCCGGCACGGTCGAGACCGGCGGCACCGGGCGCAGCGGCACCTTCGGCGGGCCGGCGGGCAGCGGCACCACGGTGCGCGACGGCGGCACCATGACGCTGATGGGCGCGGACGGCCAGATCAGGACCGTGCCGGCGCCGCGCTGAGGCGGCCATGCGCGTGCTCTACTTCGCCTGGCTGCGCCAGAAGATCGGGCTCGCGGAGGAGGAGGTCGTGCTGCCCGAGAGCGTGCGCGACGTCGCCTCCCTGATCGACTTCCTCGCCGCCCGTTCGCCCGGCCATGCCGAGGCCTTCGCCAACCGCGCCGTGGTGCGCTGCGCGGTGAACCAGGACTTCGCCGGTCCCGACGCGCCCGTGCGCGCGGGCGACGAGGTCGCCTTCTTCCCGCCTGTCACGGGGGGATGAGATGGCGCGCGTGCGCGTGCAGGAGGCGCCCTTCGACGTCGCGGCGGAGCTCGCCGCGCTGACCGCGGGGCGGACGGATGTCGGCGGCATCGGCCTGTTCGTCGGCACCGTGCGCGACAGCGCCGGCGGCCGGACGGTCGCGGCGATGACGCTCGAGCACTATCCGGGCATGACCGAACGCGCGCTCGCCGCCATCGTCGCGGAGGCGCAAGCACGCTGGCCGCTCATCGGCTGCACGGTGATCCATCGCGTCGGCCGGCTCACGCCGGGGGAGGGGATCGTGCTGGTCGCGACCGCCTCGGCGCACCGCCAGGCCGCGCTGGACGCGACCGCGTTCCTGATCGACTGGCTCAAGACCAGGGCGCCGTTCTGGAAGCACGAGGAATTCGCGGACGGCGGTGGGCAGTGGGTGGCCGCACGCGACGAGGATGACGCGGCGGCCGCGCGCTGGGTCCGCTGAACGGTCCGCTCAACGCAGGGTGCCGCGCCGCAGGCGGGGATGCGTGCGCCCGGGACCGCGGCGCGGTCCCGGGCAAGGGCGCTCAGGCGTGGGCGGTCCTGCCGGGCTGGTACTCCTGCCAGAGCTCGATCGCCGCGGCGATCGCCACGAGAACGCCGAGCACGACATGGCTCCACATCGCGCCGACGATCGCGGCGAAGCCGATCAGCCATGGGGCGACGATCGCCCATAGCCCAGCCACCAGGTTCACCCAGGACGCGGCGAAGGCGTAGCCGGCGAACCCGGCGATGGCCACCAGCGCCATCACCGCGCCCGTGATCCAGGCGGTCCAGGCCGCCCCGGTCTCGGCCGCGAAGCCGACCAGCCAGGGGGTCAGCGCCAGCACCAGGCCGAAGGCGAGCTGACCGCCGAGCAGGGCGTTCTTCCAGTCCTCGAACCTCGTCATCCTTGACACCTCCTTGCGGCGGCGGATTCGGCTCCCTCTCAGGCGAAGCCGATGCCGCCCTGCGTCCATCCACACGCCAAGGCGCAGGGGCCACGGCGTCCCCGCGATCCCGTCGGGAGGTGTGGTCGTGCTCACCCGGAGCGTGGCGGCTGTTGCACCGCCTGGCCGTCCGCCGCGATCCGCCCTGCGGCGGGAACCCGATCGTCGCTCCACCGACCACATCCTCGCACGAGCAACATGGCTGCGGGGAACGCAGGGCACCGTCCCCGGCACCCGGGGGGCGGGCCCGTTCGGCACCCGACCCGACCGGCGAGTTAGAAACGCAGACCGGAACGTCAAGGGCGGGGAGAGGCGGGGCAGGCGAAGCGGCGGCGCAGGATCATGCGCGCCGTCTCCTTGCGGTCGGCGCGCAGACAGGCGGCGATCGCGGTGTCCTCGATCATGTCGCGCTGCGCGCCGCTGCCGCCGATGCGCGCGGCGTCCGGCAGGGCCGGGACGAGGAGGTCGGCAGCCTCGTCATAGGCACCCGCCGCGAACGCCGCGAAGCCGCGGCAGAGCACGGGGACCACCGGACCGGCCGGGAGCCGCCCCGTCGCGACCAGTGCCTCCAGCGCGGCGAGGCGGCGTGCCAGCGTCTCGCGCCGTCCCGTGACCGCCTCCAGCAGCGCGGCGTGCAGATCGGCGAAGGCCAGCCCCGCCGTCGCGAATCGTTCGGCGCCGTAGGCGGCGATCTCCTCCCATGGCAGGGGCCGCGCCGGATCGCGCAGCAGCACGCGCCACAGCAGCGAGGCGGCATCGGTCAGCGTGTTCAGGGGCGGCGCCTGCGACACGTCGGGTGCGATGCGGCTCTCGTAGAGATCGAGTGCGGCGGCGACATCGTCGCGCTCGAGCGCGAACAGCGCGAGATGCCAAGCGAGATGCGCATTGAGCGTGCCGGCACGGTCGTAGTGAGGAAGGAACGTCTCGGTCTCGCGCCGGCCCTCGTCGATCTCGCCGCGGTCGTGCCGCGCATGCGCAAGCCCGTGCACGGCGTTCGCATTGCACGGGCGCAATTCGAGTGCGCGCTGGAGATGCGCAAGTCCCGCTGCCAGCGCACCCGCCTCGGCGTAGGACCAGCCGCGATACCCCTCGAACCACCAGTCGTCGCGGTAATGGGCCGCGACCGCGTCGCAGAGGGCCGCGCGCGCGCGGTCGTGGTCGGGCCGCCCCGAGAAGGCGTAGAGCCCGAAGGCGCCGAGCGGCAGCGACAGTACCAGCGCGTCGCGCGGATGGGCGGCGATATGGGCGAGCGCTGCCGAGAGCGCCACGGCGCCGTCGCCGGCGAGCGCGCGTTCGAGGATCGCGACCTGCGAGGCCTCGCGTTCGGTCGCGCCGGCGAGGGTGGCGCGGGCCGCCGCGACCGCCTGCTTCGCCTCGGCCACGCGCCCCATGATCTGGAGCTGGCGGCCGCGCGCCAGATGCGCGGCGGCGAAGCGGGGATCGGCGGCGAGCGCGCGGTCGAACGCCGCGAGCGCCCCGGGCCAGGCGGCGAGCATGAGGTCGAGCCCCTCGCGATAGGCTGCGGCCGCCTCGGCGGACGCGGTGCTGAGCGTCAGTCCGCGCTGATCCTTGCGCATGCCGACTCCTCCGCCGGTCTCCAGTCTGTCCCTCTCCCGCTGCGGGAGAGGTGACGCAGAGTCGCCGCGGGTTTCCTCCCCGGCAAGGTGGCAGAGGCAAGCCGGCGGTGTGCCGAATGTCCTGGCCGTTGCGGGGGCGGGCCATGCCGGAGAAGAGGCCAGCCGGTTCCCGCCTGGAGGGGAAGGGCGAACGTTCCGACGATGCCGCACCAGGCGGCGACCACGGGCCACCCGGGTGGCGATCGGGCCGATCGTGGGGGGATCGGCTGCTCCGCCGGACAGTGCGGGGCGGGGGCGACGGATGGGCGCGACCAGGGTCGTGCCGTCCTGAACGGCGATCCGGATCGCCCCGTCGACTGGCCACGCCCGTGCTGCCGTCCGGGTCGATCCGGCCGGGGGATGCCGCCGCAATGAGTGCGGCCGATGCCGTCGCCTGAGCCTGCGGACCTGAGAGGGCTTGACGGGGCCGGATCAGTCTGGTGTGTTGATGACATGTCAGTGCTGCGGCCAGAGACCTGCCAGTGATCGTGGCACTCGCGCCACCACCACCCAGCCTCACGGATCAGGCGGCCGCCAGCCTGCGCCGTGCGATCCTCGCCACCCGCCTGCCACCGGGCGAGACGGTGAGCGAGACCGCGGCCGCCGCCCTGACTGGACTCGGCAAGGCACCAGTGCGCGCGGCGCTGGCGCGGCTCGCCGAGGAAGGGCTCGTCCAGGCCGTGCCGCGCCGCGGCTGGGTGGTCAGCCCCGTCACCGTGCGCGACATCCACGAGGTCTTTGCGCTGCGCGCCCTGCTCGAGCCCGAGGCGGCACGGCTTGCCGCCGGGCGGGTCGATGCCGCCGCGCTGGAGACGCTCGATGCCGTGGTGCGCTGCGGCTACGACCCGGCCGATCCGGACAGCGCGCTCGCCTTTCTCGAGGCGAACCGGGCCTTCCATGTCGCAGTGGCGGAACTCTCGGGCAACCGTCGGCTCGCGCGCATTCTCGCCCGGCTGCTCGACGAGGCGACACGGATGCTGGTGTTGGGCCTCGCCCGGCGCGACCGCACCGGCGAGATGCGGGCGGAGCACAGTGCGCTGATCGCCGCCCTGGTGGCGGGCGACGCCGAGGAGGCGGCCCGGCTCTCGGCCGCCGAGATCGGCACCAGCCGCGCGATGGTGCTGGATGCGCTCCTCTCGCCCGACGCGGCGACGCGGATCGCGACCTGAAGGGCAGGGGGACACGATGAACCAGGTGAGCGCGATCGCGCGCAATGCCACGCTGCAGGCCATGATCGAGGCGGTCACCGCGGCCGAGCGCGGGGCGGATGCAGGCAGGGAGTGCCGCATCGCTGCCGCCATCGCGCCGTTTCTCGATCGGGCGGAGCTGCTCGCCGGGATCGACTGCCCGGGCTCTCCGGAGCGCTACGTGCGCCACCTGCTGCACGAGGACCGCGAGCGTGGCTGGGCGATGGTCGCGATCGTCTGGCAGTCGGGGCAGGCGAGTCCGGTGCATGGCCACCGCACCTGGTGCGCGTTCGGGGTGCATCGCGGCTGGCTCGAGGAGCGGTTCTTCGCGCTCGGCACCGGCGGCAGGCCGGTGCGCACGCGCACGCTCTCGCGCCCGCGCGGTGCGACCAGCAGCGGCCCGGCCGACATCACGCTGATCCACCAGCTGGCCAATGTCTCGGACGGCCCGGCCGTCTCGATCCACGTCTACGGCGTGCGCTACGACCGCTTCGGCGAGGGCGTGAACTGGGTATACGATCCCGCCTGATCTTGCCGCGCCCGGCGGCTTGCGGCTTGCTGCGCGGATGCCCGACGACGTCCCGCTGACCGGACTGCCGCCTTCGCTCTGGGCCGCGACGGCGCCGCCTCCCCCCGAGACGACCGTCCTCGGGGGCGAGACGCGCGCCGATCTCTGCATCGTCGGCGCCGGTTTCACCGGCCTCTCCGCCGCCCTGCACGCCGCCGAAGGCGGTGCCTCGGCGGTCGTGCTGGAGGCGGGGGCGATCGGCTGGGGCGCCTCGGGACGGAACAACGGCCAGGTGATCCCGACCCTCTCGCGGATGGACCCGGACGAGATCGCACGCCGCTTCGGCGACACGGGCGAGGCGTTCGTCGCGCTGATCCGCGACAGCGCCGCGCTGGTGTTCGACCTGATCCGAACGCACGGCATCGCCGCCGAGGCCGTGCAGAACGGCTGGCTCCAGCCCGCGCACCGGCCGAGCCGGATGGCGCTCGCGGAGGCGCGCGTGCGCCAATGGGGCAGCCGCGGCGCGCCGGTCGAACTGCTCGACCGGGCGGCGATGGCGAAGCTTGCCGGCACGGACCATTGGTACGGCGGCTGGATCAACCGGACCGGCGGGCACATCAACCCGCTCGGCTTTGCGCGCGGCCTCGCTGCCGCGGCGCTGCGCGCAGGGGCCCGCGTCTTCACGCAGTCGCCGGCGACGGCGCTCACGCGTGAAGGGCCGGCCTGGGTGGTGCGCACACCGCGCGGTCGCGTGGTCGCCGACCGCGTCATCCTGGCCACCAACGCCTACTCGGACGATCTCTGGCCCGGGCTCGGGCGGGAGATCATCCCGATCGCGAGCTACCAGATGGCCACCGTTCCGCTCTCCGACAATGTGCGCCGGACCATCCTGCCCGAAGGCCATGCGCTCTCCGACACGCGGGGCGATCTCTACTTCTACCGCTTCGATGCGGACGGGCGGCTGGTGACCGGCGGCGGGCTGGCGATCGGCCGCAACTGGCGCGAGCGCATCGTCGCGCGCATCGGCCGGCGTGTCGCCACGGTCTATCCGCAGCTCGGCGTGCCGCAGTTCGAGTATGTCTGGTGGGGCCCCGTCGGCATCACCGCGGATCGCGCGCCGCACGTGCACGAGCTTGCGCCCGGCGTGACCACCTGGATCGGCTGCAACGGCCGCGGCGTGGCGCTTGCCACGGCCATCGGACGCGAGCTCGCGCGCCAGGCACTGGGGACGCCGTGGGCGGCGCTGCCGCTCCTGCGCGAGCCCCTGAAGCCGATCCCGGCCTACGGCTTCGCACGCGCGCTCGCCCCGCTCGCGGTGCTGGAGCGGCGCTGGCGCGACCGGCGCGACTGATCGGTCAGGCCGGCGGCAGAACGAACAGCGTCAGGTCCAGCATCCGGCCGTTCGAGTAGTTGCGGCCTTGCACCGAGCCGGCCGCGCCCGGCGCGATGCCGAGCTGTGCCGCCCGCGCGAGGAACCGCTCGCGCTCCCGCGCGCCCACGACCGCCACGGTGCAGTCGCGCCGTTCCGCCAGCACCTCGGCGGCCGCCTCCGGCGACCGGGCGAGGCGCGTGGCATAGGGACCGTGCAGGAAGACGAGGCTCGGCTCGTGGTAGGGCGTGGTGACGAGGAGGCGGCCAGGGCAGGGGGCTGCCGCCTCGGCGGCGGCGACGATCCTCGGGGTGAGCCACAGCCCCCGGACCTGCGGCAGGGTCCAGCCGAAGGTGCCGACCCAGATCACCAGCGCGGCCGCCCCGGCCAGCGCGAGCGCGCGAGGTGCCTGTCCCCGCAGCATCGCCCGACCGGCGAGGCCGATCGCCGCAAGCCCGGCGACCGACACCGCGAGCGCCACGGGATCGAACCGGCCGTCGAGCGCGAGCGCTGCCCCGATGCCCGCCAGGGCGAGCGCGGCGCCGACAAACGTCCACAGGCCGAGATAGCCGCGCGCCGGCCAGCGCCAGCGGCCCTCGGGCAGCCGGATGGCTCCCGCTGTCAGCGCCGCCGCCGTCAGGGTCGCGATCGCCGGATAGGTCGGCAGGGTATAGTGCGGCAGCTTGGTCGCGACGAGTTCGAACACAAGCCAAGTGGGCAGGATCCAGGCGATCAGGAACCGGACCACCGGCTCGTTCCGGTTCCGCCAGACGAAGGGGATGGCGAGCACGGCGAACAGCGCGCCGGGCCAGAAGGCGATCGTGAAGGCGAGGAGGTGATATCCCGGTGGCGCCCCGTGGGCCTGCTGCCCCGTGGCCACCTTGCCCAGCATCGAGTGGCCGATCGCCTCGCTGAGGAACGCCCCATCCGTGTTCAGCGTGATGGCCACGGGCCAGGGCAGCGCGATCGCCATCATCAGGGGAATGCCCCAAGGCGAGCGCAACCTGCCCAGCCAGGCCAGGCGCCGTTCCCACACCGCGAGGGCCAGCACGGTCAGGCCGGAGACCATCGGCGCGATCGGCCCCTTCAGCATCAGCCCGACGCCGAGCGCGGCCCAGAACAGGCCGGCGGTCAGGGCCGGGCGCGTCGCGCGGTCGAGATACAGCAGCATCAGCGCCGACTGCGCCGTGACCACCACGGCGAGCATCGTCGCATCGATCTTCGCCATCCGGGCCTCGACGCCCAGCAGCAGCGAGACCGCCAGCAGCGTGCCGGCGATCAGCCCGGCGCGGGCGCCGAAGAGCCGCCCCGCGAGCCAGCCGGTCAGCAGCACGGCGAACGTCGCGCCCGCAAGTGAGACCAGGCGGAAGCCCCAGATGGCGCGCGTCTCGACCGAGAAAAATATTGCAACAGCAATGGATTGTAGCCAGTAGATGCCGGCCGGCTGGAGGTGGCGCGGCTCGTCCTGGAAGCGGATGTCGATGAAGTCGCCCGAACTCAGCATCTGGGTCGTGGCGACCGCGTAGCGCGACTCGTCGCGGTCGATCGGCGGCAGGCCGGACTGGCCGGGCACGAACAGCACCAAGGCCAGCACCAGGAGCAGCGCGAGGACGAGCCAGCGCGTGCCGGCCCGTGTCTCAGGCGTCACGGTCGGCCTCGGTCCAGACCAGCACCGGGGCCTTGGTGCGGCGGCGCAGCCACATCACGCCCAGCATGTCCGTGATGCCCACCAGGGCGCGGTGCCAGTTGGTGTATTTCGAGCGGCCTGCGCGACGTGCGCGATGCGCCACGGGATGATTGACGAGCGGCACCCCGTAGCTCGCGAAGAGCGCCGGCAGGAACCGGTGCATCCCCTCGAAACAGGGGAGGCGGAGGAAGTCCTCGCGGCGGAACAGCTTCATGCCGCAGCCTGTGTCCGGGCACCCGTCACCCAGGACGACGCGCCGCAAGCGGTTGGCGACGCGCGTGGCGACGCGACGTGCCCACGGATCGCGGCGCCGTGTGCGGATGCCGGCCACCAGCGGCGGCACGCCGGCGGCGGAGCGCGCGGCCGCGAGCATGGCCACGAGGTCGGTGGGATCGTTCTGGCCATCCCCGTCCATGGTGCCGATCCAGGTTCCGCGGGCGTGCAGGACACCGGTGCGCACGGCCTGCGACTTGCCGCAGCGCCGCGCATGGCGCACCAGGCGGACGCGCCGGTCAGCCGCGGCAAGGGCGGCGATCAGCTGCGGCGTCGCGTCGGCCGAGCCGTCATCGACGAACAGGATCTCGAACGGGGTGGCAGGCCCCAAGGCTGCGCGAACCTCGTCGGCGACCGACTCCACGTTCTCGGCCTCGTCGGCCACCGGGATCACGACCGACACCACTGGACTCGCGCTCATCGGGGGTGGAGGCCGACGACATCGTCGCCAGGGGCCAGGCGATGCCGGCGCGCGCCACCGAGGCGACGGCCAGAGCGCATGAAAATTTGCACAGGTTCACGTAACACGTGGCTGCAGCCGGCCACAAGCGATCCGCATGCCGGGACACTGCGGCATCCTTCCATGACCCCGCTGGCATGGCCGTGGCCGAGTCGGATGACAATGTGCAGCAGCCGAGGCCGAAGACGGTTCCGATCGGCCGGAACCGGTCTAGACTGCCGGGTGAGCGGAGGAGCGGCCAGCGTCACGGCGGCGCCCCGCTGAACGCATGGGCACAGTCGCCGAGATCGCGGTCATCCTGCTGCTGGTGCTGGTGAACGGCCTGCTCGCCTTGAGCGAGATCGCCGTGGTCTCGTCGCGCAAGGGCCGGCTCAAGGCGATGGCGCGGCGCGGCATCCGGGGGGCGCGGGCCGCGCTCGACCTCGCCGAGGACCCCCAGCGCTTCCTGCCGACGGTACAGGTCGGCATCACCCTGGTGGGAGTGCTGGCCGGCGCCTTCGGTGGCGCCGGGATCGCGCGCCGGCTTGGCGACTGGCTCCAGGGCATGCCGGTGGTCGGGGTGGAGGCGCACGCGATCGCCTTTGCGCTGGTGGTCGCCGCGATCACCCTCGCCTCGATCGTGCTCGGCGAGATCGTGCCGAAGACGCTGGCCTTGCGCCGGCCCGAACCCTTTGCCGCGGCGGTGGCGCCCACGCTCGCCTGGTTCGCCTGGGCGGCAGGGCCGGCCGTGTGGCTGCTGCGCGGCCTCTCGGGCCTGGTGTTGCGGCTGTTCCGCGCCGACGCCGTCCCGGCCACGGCGGTCACCGAGGAGGAGGTCAAGGCCCTGGTGGCGGAAAGCGCCGAAGCGGGGGTGATCGAGGCCGAGGAGCGGCAGATGATCGAGCGCGTGCTGCGCCTGCCCGATCGGCCGGTGCGCGCGATCATGACGCCGCGCCTGGAGCTCGACTGGATCGACCGCAACGATCCGCCGCCGGAACTGGCGCGGCGGATCCGCACGCTCGCGCACGAACGGCTGCTCGTCTGCAATGGCGGGCTCGACGACGTGGTCGGCGTGGTACGCGCCAAGGAACTGCTCGACACGCTGCTGGCGGGGGCGCCGATCGCGCTTGCCGACGTCACGCGGCCCGCGCCGGTGCTTGCCGACCACACCAGCGTCCTCGACGCGATCGCGATCCTGCGCCGCGAGCCGATCGGCCTCGCCCTGGTGGTGGACGAGTACGGCACGGTCGAGGGGATCGTGACCGCAGCGGACCTGCTGAAGGCGATCGTGGGCGAGATCGCGGACGAGCCCGGCGGCGCCCCGGCCATGCAGGTGATCACGCGCGAGGACGGCAGCCTGCTGATGGACGGCATGATGCCGGTGGACGAGGTGAAGGCCGTGCTGGGGCTCGCCGAGCTGCCGGAGGAGGGCGAGTACCACACGCTGGCCGGGCTGGTGCTGGCGCTCGCCCGCCGCATTCCCGCCGAGGGCGACCAGGTCGCCTGGGGCGGCTATCGCTTCGAGGTGATGGACATGGACCAGCGCCGCATCGACAAGGTGCTGGTCCGGCCGGAGCCCGTCGCGACACCCGACGTGTAGCGGGGCGACCGATGGCCGGTCAGCCCGTTCCGAGGATCCGCTTCGCCTGCACGAGATGCGGCCTGTCCACCATCCTGCCGTCGAGCGCGATCACGCCGGCGCCTGGCTGCGCCTCGAACGCCGCGACCACGCGCGCGGCCCAGGCGCGTTCCTGTTCGGTCGGCGCGAAGGCCGCCTCGATCACGGCGACCTGGGCGGGATGGATCGCCATGCGCCCGACGAAGCCCATCCGCCGCGCCGCCTCGCACTCCGCCCGCAGGCCCTCAAGGTCGCGGGCATCGGCATAGACCGTATCGATCGCCGGCACGCCGGCAGCCCCCGCGGCGAACAGGGTCAGCGCACGCGCAAGCCGGTAGGGCTCGTCCCAGGTGCCGTCGGCCAGGCGGTTGGACCGCGCGCCGAGCGCGGCGGCGAGATCCTCCCCACCCCAGGTGATGGCGGCGAGCCGCGGCGCGCCGGCATAGGCGCCGAGGGTGAACATCGCCGCCGGCGTCTCGGTCACGAGCGGCATCACGGGGATCGCGCGGTCCGGCAGTCCCTCGCGCGCCTCGAGGGCCGAAAGTGCGGCGTCGATGCGGGCAAGATCGGCCGCACCCTGGCATTTCGGCAGCACGATGCCGTCGGGCCGCGCGCCGACCACCGCGGCGAGATCCACCATGGCCAGTCCGGTATCGAGCGCGTTCACGCGCACCCAAGCCTTCGGGGTGGGATCGCGAGCGCGCAGCCAGGCGGCGGCCATCGCGCGCGCGACCGGCTTGCGGTCGGGGGCGACGGAGTCCTCGAGATCGAGGATCAGGGCCGACGCGCCGCTCTCGGGGCCGCGCGCGAGCTTGCGGTCGCTGTCGGCGGGGACGAACAGGAAGGAACGCGGGATCATGCCGGCCGCTTGCGCATCAGGGCCGCACGGCGGCAGCGCGCGACCACGGTGCCGTCCTGCTTGATCGCCTCGTGCAGGAAGGTGACGATCCCCTCGTTCGGGCGCGAGCGGCTCTCGCGCACGCCAAGCACGGTGGTGCGCACGCGCACCGTGTCGCCGTGGAACAGCGGCGCCGGGAAGGCGACCTCCTCGAAGCCGAGATTGGCCACCGTCGTGCCGAGCGTGGTGTCGTGCACGCTGATCCCGACCATCAGCCCGAGGGTGTAGAGCGAGTTGACGATGCGCTCGCCGAAGGGGCTCGCCTTCATCGCCTCCGCGTCGAGATGCAGTGCCGCCGGGTTCATGGTCATGGCGCAGAACAGCGTGTTGTCCGCCTCCGTCACGGTGCGGCGGATCGGGTGCTCGATCACCATGCCTTCGGCGAACTCCTCGAACCACAGGCCGGGCATGGCCGCTACCCCGCCGCCTTGCGCGCGGCGCGGAACTTGCGCGCCGGCACGCTCGCCCGGTTCGCGTCCTTGTAGCCGAGCGCATCCTCGGCGATCAGCACGCGCTGCACGTTGGACGAGCCTTCGCCCACGTTCAGCATCTCGATGAAGCCCTTGAACATGCTGATCGGGTACTCGTCGGCGAGCGCGTAGCCGCCGAAGATCTCGGTCGCATTCGCCGCCGCCGTCCGGGCCGCGCGCGAGGCGAAGTACTTGGCGAGGCTCGCGATCCGATTCGCCGGACGGCCCGCCTCCATGGTCTCGGCAAGTTCGCGCACGAGAGCGCGCGCAGCCGCGATCTCGGCCGCCATGTCGGCGATCAGCGCCTGAACCATCTGGTAGTGCCCGATCGCCCGGCCCCCGACCGCGCGCTCGCGCGCATAGGCGAGCGCGTGGTCGAGGCATCCCTGGGCGGCGCCGACCAGCCGCGCCGAGACGGTCAGCCGGCCGAACTCGAGCGCGTTCATCGCGATGCGGAAGCCCTCGCCCTCCTCGCCCAGCCGGTTCCCCGCCGGCACGACGAAATCGTCGAGGAACACCGCGCAGGACGCGAGCACGGGCGAAAGGTTGCGCATCGGGATCGGATCGGCGCGGTAGCCGGGGCCCGACTTCGGTTCGATCACGAAGGCGGTGATGCCGCGATGGCCGGCGGCAGGATCGGTCTTGGCGAACAGCACCGCCGTGTCCGCCTCGTGGGCGAAGGTGATCCACTGCTTCGAGCCGCTGATGCGATAGGCGTCGCCGTCGCGCACCGCCCGTGTCCGCATCGATCCTGCGGGATCCGATCCGCCGCCGGGCTCGGTCAGCATGAAGGCGCCGATCCGTTCGCCGGCGATCAGTGGCGGGACGAAGCGCGCGGCCTGTTCGTCGGTGCCCCAGTTCAGGATCGTGAACGGGCAGGTCATCGCCTGGAGGTTCATGCAGTAGCCGAGATCAGGCCGCAACCGGCTGATCTCCTCGGAAATCACCGCCACCGCCATGAAGCCAAGATCGGTGCCGCCCAGCTCCTCGGGGAAGGCCGCGCCGAACAGCCCGGCCTCGCCCATCGCGCGGATCAGCGGACGGGGGAACTCGCGCCGCTCCTCGTAGCCGCGGATGGCCGGGATCACTGTCGCGCCGAACAGCCGGGTCACCGTGTCGCGGATCGCTGCGAGATCGGGCGGAAGCGGATTGGGCGGCGGGATCGGGGACATGTCGGCGGACCTTCGGCGCGCGGATCAGCGGACCGCGTTCGCCTTGGCGATCGGCTGGATGAACTGCGGCTCGGTGTCCCAGGGAAACAGGATCCAGGTGTCCTGGCTCACCTCGGTGACGTAGGTGTCCACCTGCGGCTGCCCGGCAGGCTTGGCGTAGACGGTGGCGAAATGCGCATCCGGCAGGATCGCGCGCACCACCTTCGCGGTCGCACCGGTGTCAACGAGATCATCGACGATCAGCCAGCCCGCGCCGCTGCCGGCCGCGGTCGGCGGCTTGGTGACCACCGGCTCGCCGCGCTCCATCTCCTCGTAGGTGAGGACGCTGACGGTCTCGATCCGCCGGCAGTCGAGCTCGCGCGCGACGATCGCCGCCGGAATCAGCCCGCCGCGCGTGATCGCGACGATCCCCCGCCATGGCCCGAGCGGCAGCAGCTTCCAGGCGAGGGCCTTGCCGTCGCGGTGCAGCTGGTCCCAGGTCACAGTGTAGAACTTCTGGCCCACCCCCGGCCTCCTTCCCGGTCCGGGCCTCTAGCATGCCGCACCGGAACCGACGAGAGGGGCCGTGACAGCGGCGCGGCCGGCCGGTAGCGTCGCGCCAGGACAACGACACGGGGAGCTTCGGGAATGTCCAACAGCATTCTGCTCGCCGGCGCGCTGGCACTGGCGCTCGCCTCGCCTGCGGCGGCGAGGACCGCGCTGGTCGAGCCGCCCGCGCCGCTCAGCCCGCCGGTTAAACTCACCGTCGGCGTGGTGAAGGTGCCGCACGTGGCTCCCTTCAACGGCGTGGCCGAACGCGTGCGGTCGCTCGGCGTCGAGGTCGAGCTCGTGAACTTCGTCCGCTACGCCGATGTGCGCACGGCACTCGCCTCCGGCTCGATCGAGGTCGGCTCGATCGGCCCGGCCGACGTGCCGATCGCGGTCAGCCAGAACCTGCGCGGGATCGTCGGCCTGATGGGCGTGGGCGTGTCGGCCAAGCACCCGATCGTGCGCAACGGGGTGACGCTGGAGACGTGGGAGGATCTCTACGGCAAGCGCATCGCCATCGCTCCCGGCAGCGCGGTGTGGTTCCAGTTCGCCGCGACGATCACCGAAGCCGGCATCAACTACGGCCGGCTGAACATCGTCAACATCCAGGGCGGCGGCCAGCCCTTCGTGCAGGCGATGCAGCGCGGCGACATCGACCTCTTCATCGGCTGGGAGCCGTTCGAGAGCATGGCGATCCAGCAGGGCCTCGCCTACCGCCAGACGAAGCTCGACTACTCCAGGAGCCGCGCGGTCGGCGCCGAGCTCGGCATGGTCGGCGCCACGCGCGACGCCGTGCAGGGCAAGCGCGAGGCGCTGCGCCGGCTGATCTGGGCCTATCTCCAGGTGCAGAACGAGATCTCGGCGAGCAAGGAGTCTCTCGGTGCCGCGATCGCCGCCTGGACCGGTCTGCCGGCGCAGGTGGCGAAGGCGGTGGCGGACGACATGACGCTCGAGCAGTCGCTGACGGTGGAGCAGGTGCAGGCCCAGGCCCGCGAGTTCCACCGGCTCGGCGTGCTCGCGCGCGACGTGTCGGCGGAGCTGCCGCAGTTCTTCGACCTCTCGATCTACCAGTCCGTCGTGCGGCGTTGACGGCTGCGGTCCGGCGCGCGGGGCTGGGCGGGCTCGGTCTCGGCCTCGCGCTGCCTGTCGTCCTCGTGTCGATCTGGGAGGCGGCGGGGCGCGCCGGCCTCGTGCCGCAGGGAATCCTGCCGGCGCCGAGCCTGGTGGCCGAGGCCTGGTGGGCCTGGGCCTTCGCCGATCCCGGGATGGGGCTGAACCCCTATCTCGGCACCTGGGGCGAGACCGTGCTGTTCAGCGCGCGGCGCGTGTTCGCCGGCTTCGCCTGCGCGATCCTGATCGGCGTGCCGATGGGGATCATGATCGGCTGGAACCGGCTGGTGGCAGGCGCGGTCGATCCGCTGATCCAGTCGCTCCGCCCGATCCCGATCACCGCCTGGCTCCCGTTCGCGATCGCGGTGTTCGGGATCCGCGACGCAGGCGCGGTGTTCCTGATCGCTCTCGGCGCCTTCTTCCCGATCGTGGTCAACAGTACGGCCGGCGCGCGCGACGTGCCGCGCAACCTGATCCGGGCTGCGCGCATGATGGGGGCGAACGAGCGCCAGCTCCTCCTGCGTGTGGTGCTGCCCGCGGCGCTGCCCAACATCTTCACCGGCATGCGGCTGGGCCTCGGGATCGCCTGGACGGCGGTGATCGTCGCCGAGATCGTCGCGGTGAAGTCGGGACTCGGCTATGTGCTGTGGGATGCCTACTACGTCGGGCGGATGGATGTGGTGATCGCCGACATGGCCTCGATCGGCATTGCCGGGTTCCTTTCGGATCGCGTGCTCGTGGCGCTCAGCGGTCGCGTGCTCCACTGGAAGCAGGCGGTGCGCGCGTGACCGAGGCGGTGGCGATCCGCGGCCTGCGCAAGGTGTTCGAGGGCCGCGCCGGGGCGGTCGAGGCGCTGGCCGCCATCGACATGACGCTCGCGGAAGGGGAGTTCGCCTGCATCCTCGGTCCTTCGGGCTGCGGCAAGTCGACGCTTCTCAACGTCATCGCCGGCTTCGAGGCGCCGACCGCAGGAACGGCCGAGGTGTTCGGCATGCCCGTCTCCGCTCCGGGACCGGACCGCGCCGTGGTGTTCCAGGAGGCCTCGCTGTTTCCCTGGCTCTCGGTCCGGGACAACGTCACCTTCGGCCCGCGCATGCTCGGCCGGCCGAAGGACGAGACGGAGGTGCTCGCACGGCGCTTTCTCGATCTCGTCGGGCTCGCCGGGTTCGAGCACCACCTGCCGGACCAGCTCTCGGGCGGGATGAAGCAGCGTGTCGGCATCGCGCGCTGCCTGATCCTCAACCCGCGCGTCTATCTGATGGACGAGCCCTTCGGCGCGCTCGATGCGCAGACGCGAATGCAGATGCAGGAACTGCTGACCCATGTCTGGGATGAGGCACGCGGTACGGTGCTGTTCATCACCCACGACATCGACGAGGCGATCTTCCTCGCCGACACGGTCTATGTGATGACCGCGCGGCCCGGACGGATGCGCAGCCGCATCGTGATCGACCTGCCGCGGCCGCGCTCGATCGAACTCCTGACCGATCCGCGCTTCAACGCGCTGCGCGCCGAGATCCTGCGCCAGATCCGCGAGGAGGCCTCGAAGGCGATGGCCGCCATCGCGGCCGAGGAGCGTGCGCGCCGATGACGGTGCCCGTCCCGGATCCGGCAGCCGCTGCATGCGGACGACGAGCCGGCTCTCGGCCTCGCGCTGCGCGCATCAGCCATCCGCGGGAATCCTTTGACTTTCCCGCCCGGCTTCCGCATGTCTGCGGCGTGCCGGACGATCATCCGGCGGTGCCTCGGCCGCGTGAGCGGCGCTGCGGACCCGATGCGGGTCGCGCCGTCCTGCCGGGGCTCCCTCGACACCTCCTCGGAATTGCCCAGTTCACGCGGGGCGTCCCACCCCCGATCGCGGTGCCGCGGACGCGGCGCCGCCCGTGCGCGCACGCGCCGGAACCACGAAAGACGACTGTTGTGACGACGTTCAACGACCTCGGCCTCGCCGCCCCGATCCTCGAGGCGCTCGCCGAGGAGGGCTACGACGCCCCCACTCCCATCCAGGCCCAGGCGATCCCCCCCCTGCTCCAGGGCCGCGACCTGATCGGCATCGCCCAGACCGGCACCGGCAAGACGGCCGCCTTCGCCCTGCCGATCCTCGACCGCCTGCGCGATCGCCGGCCGCCCCCCAGGCGCGCCTGCCGCGCGCTCGTGCTGAGCCCCACCCGCGAGCTCGCGAGCCAGATCGCCGGGAGCTTCCGCACCTATGGCCGGCATCTCGGCCTCAGGGTCGCCACCGTGTTCGGCGGTGTCGGCCACCAGCCGCAGGTCGCCGCGCTGGCGCGCGGGGTCGACATCCTGGTCGCCACGCCCGGCCGGCTGATCGACCACCTGACGGGCCGTACCGCGTTCCTCGAGGCGGTCGAGATGTTCGTGCTCGACGAGGCCGACCAGATGCTCGACATGGGCTTCATCCAGCCGATCCGGCGCATCGTCTCGGCCCTGCCGGAGAAGCGGCAGACGCTTCTGTTCTCGGCCACCATGCCGCAGGCGATCGCGACGCTTGCGGACGAGATGCTGAAGGATCCCGTGCGCGTCGCGGTGGCACCCGTGGCCAGCACGGCCGAGAAGGTCGAGCAGCGCGTCGTCCACGTCGCCCAGGGGGACAAGCGGATGCTGCTCGCGAAGCTGCTCAAGGGAGAGGCAGGAGGGCGCACCCTCGTGTTCGTGCGCACCAAGCACGGGGCCGACCGCGTGGTGCGCCAGCTCGAGGCCGACGGGATCGCGGCGAACGCGATCCACGGCAACCGCAGCCAGGGCCAGCGCGAGGCGGCGCTGCGCCAGTTCCGCGACGGCGCCGTGCCCGTGCTGGTAGCGACCGACATCGCCGCGCGTGGCATCGACGTGGAGGGTGTCACGCATGTGATCAACATGGATCTGCCGAACGTGCCCGAGCAGTACGTGCACCGCATCGGCCGCACGGCGCGCGCGGGCGCCGGCGGTGTCGCCATCAGCTTCTGCTCGGTGGAGGAACGGCCGCTCCTGCGCGACATCGAGCGGCTGATCCGCCGCACCCTGCCGGCCGAGGGGCCGCCCGCGCCGCCGGCGGCGTCACCGAAGCCGCATCGATCTGCGCCCCGTTCCGCCACGCCCGCAGCGCGGGGAGGCACGCACGGCCCGCAGCGTCCGGCGCGTTACGGCAGTCCGGCCGGCGACGGCCGGCATGCCCTCGCGGGGCTGCCCTTCATGGCGGCTGCGCGCCGCGCCTGATCGGACGATTTGCCGGCACGGCGGTTGCGCCGCCACGTGCCGGCCGTCATAGCTGGGAGCATGGACGCAGCCCATCCCCTGATCGCAACGATCGGCCTCGGCCTCCTCTACGCGCTGATCTGCGGCACGGTCGCGGCGCTGGTGCGGCTGCCGCCGATCGTCGGTTATCTCGCCGCCGGCATCCTGCTCGGCCCGCACACGCCCGGCATCGTCGGCGACCGGGCGACGGCGCTCGAGCTCGCCGAGCTCGGGGTGATCCTGCTGATGTTCGGGGTCGGGCTGCATTTCAGCCCCGCCGAGCTCCTGGCGGTGCGGCGGGTCGCCCTGCCGGGGGCGGTCGTGCAGATGGCGACCGCGACCGCGCTCGGCGCCGGCGTCGCGCATCTCTGGGGGTGGTCGTGGCCGGCGGCGGTGGTGTTCGGCCTGACGCTCTCGGTCGCCTCGACCGTCGTGCTGCTGCGCGCGCTCACCGAGCGCAACCTGGTGAGCACGCCGGAAGGCCACATCGCGGTCGGCTGGCTGGTGGTCGAGGACATCGCCGTCGTCATCGCCCTCGTCATCCTTCCGGGGATCGCCGGCTTCCTCGGCGGGGTGGCGGTACCGACCTTCGCCTTGCAGTTCGAGGTGCTCGGCGGCGCAGGCGGCCAGCTCGGCGCCGCGGTCGCGCTCACGCTCGGGAAGTTCGCCCTCTTCGTCGCGCTGATGGTGCCGATCGGGCGGCGCGTCGTGCCGTGGGTGCTGGTGATGGTCGCGCATCTGAAGTCGCGCGAACTGTTCACCCTTGCCGTGCTGGGGATGGCGCTCGGCATCGCCTTCCTCTCGGCCAAGGTGTTCGGGGTGAGCTTCGCACTCGGCGCCTTCTTCGCCGGCATGGTGATGCATGGCTCCGGCATGGCGACCCGCGCCGCCGAGCAGTCCCTGCCGTTCCGTGACGCCTTCGCGGTGCTGTTCTTCGTCGCGGTCGGGATGCTGTTCGACCCCGGCGTGCTGCTGCGCGAACCCGGGGCCGTGGCGGCGACGCTGCTGATCGTGGTGGTCGGCAAGTCGGTCGCGGCGATCGCGATCATGGCGCTGTTCCGCCAGAGCCGTGCCGCGGTCTGGACGGTGGCCGCCGCCCTCGCCCAGGTGGGCGAGTTCAGCCTCGTGCTGGCCGAGCAGGGGATCGCGCTCGGGCTGCTGCCGGTGGAGGGGCGGGACCTCGCGATCGCGGCGGTCCTGCTGTCGATCGCGCTCAATCCGGTCGCATTCAGCTTCGGCCGCTGGATGGCCGCGCGCGGCGGGCGCAGGGCGGGGGCCGCAGGCGAAGAGGGGCCGGACGGACAGGCCTCCGGCCCCACGAGGTCGGTCGAGCGATCCTGATCCGCCGCGCCGCCGGGCGGGGCGCCCCGCCCGGCGGGCATGGCGGCGCAGCCGGTCAGGCCGCCCGGGCCTGGGTCTCGATCACCTGCGGCTGGCCCTTGGTGATCGGGATCACCCGCGGGCGCAGGTTCTCGGGCACCACGCGACGCAGCGCGATGTGCAGCAGGCCGTTCTCGAGCGTCGCGCCGTCCACCACCATGTGATCGGCGAGCTCGAAGCGGCGCTCGAACGCACGGCGGGCGATGCCGCGATGCAGGAACTGGCGCGGCTCGGCCTCCTTTGCGGCCTTGCCGGTGACGACCAGGGCATTGTCCTTCTGGCTGATCTCCAGGTCCGCCTCGCTGAACCCGGCAACCGCCATGGTCAGGCGGTACTGGTCCTCACCCAGCTTCTCGATGTTGTAGGGCGGATAGCTGGCGTCGGCCGCGTTCAGCGCCGTGTCCATCAGGCGCGACAGGCGGTCGAACCCGATCGTCGAGCGGAACAGGGGCGAGAAGTCGAAGGCGTTCATCATCGGTCCTCCTTCCTAGAAGCAAGGTCCGGTCGGTCGGGCTCAGGGCCCTCATGGTCAGCCGCAGCCTGACCGATCGTGCCGGGACCCCGAAGGCGTCCCGGCAGCCTGTCACTTAGGAGCGTCGTCCCGCCGCTTCAAGGGCGGGGGATTCAAGGGCGGAGGAAGGGGCTACTTCTTCTTGCCGCCCGCGGCCTTGGCGGCGGCCGCGGGCTTGGCGGCGCCCGCAGCGGGCGCCGCGGCGGCCTTGGCGCCCTTGTTGATGCTGGCGGCCGCCTTGATGTTCATCTTCGAGAGGTCGACCGCGAAGCGCTTGTTGAACTTCGACACCTGGCCCGCCGTGTCGAGCACCACGCGCTGCTGGCCGGTCCAGGCCGGATGCGACTTCGGGTCGATGTCGAGGCGGAGCGTCTCGCCCGGCTTGCCGTAGCAGGAGCGCGTGGTGAACGAGGTTCCGTCGGTCATGATGACGGTGATCTCGTGGTAGTCGGGGTGGATGCCCTTCTTCATGGCCAGCGACCTTTCAACGGCAAGGGCGCGGCGATGCCGACCGCCGCGCGGAGCGCGCCGGATAGCTGAACCCGCCGGGAGGCGCAAGCCGGAGGTGGACGGTTGCTCCCGGCAGCGGGCACCCTCGTCGTCCCCGGCCCGGTCCTCAGAGGGTGGTCGGATGGACCTCGCCCCGCTCGATCAGATAGGCGCTGTCGACCATCGGCTTGAGCAGGTCGGGATTGCTCTCGGTGATCAGGATCGCAAGCTCCGGTTCCGCCTCGCGCAGCCGCATCAGCGTCTCGGCATAGCGGCGCGCCAGCGCGGGGGCGAGGCCCTGGAACGGCTCGTCGAGCAGCACGAGCTTGGTGCCGGTCATCAGCGCGCGGCCCAGCGCCACCATCTTGCCCTGCCCGCCGGACAGGCCGCCGGCCTTGCGGTCCTTGAACTCGGCGATCTCGGGCAGCACCGCATAGGTCTTGTCGAGCCGGCGCGCGACCTCGGCCGCAGGCAGGCCGAGCACCTCCGCCGGCAGGCGCAGGTTCTCCTCCACCGTGAAGGATGAGAACAGCCGCCGCTCCTCCGGCGCGTAGCCGATCGCGAGCCCCGTGCGCCGATGCGCCGGCACGGCGCCGAGGTCCTGGCCCTCGAAGGCGATCCGCCCCCCGGCCAGCGGCACCAGCCCCATGATCGCGCGCAGCGTCGTGGTCTTGCCCGCGCCGTTGCGCCCGACCAGCGCGACGCGGCCGGAGTGGTCGATGCGCAGATCCACCCCGCGCAGCACGCGCGTCCCCGCGATCGCGACGTCCACGCCCTCAAGCGTGAGCATGTCCGGTCTCGACGCCGATCACCTCGCGCAGCACGGCGGGGTCGGACAGGACCGCGGCCGGTGGGCCGGAGGCGAGGATCTTCCCCTGGCTCCACACCGCGACGCGGTCGGCGTAGCGCTCGACCACCTCCATGTCGTGCTCGACGAACACGGCGGTGACGCGCTCGGCGCGCAGGGCGGCGACCAGCGTGTCCATGATGCCGAACTTCTCGGCCGAGGCGACGCCGGAAGTCGGCTCGTCCATCAGCAGCAGCCGTGGCCGCAGCGCCATCGCCATGGCGATGTCGGTGAGCTTGCGCGTACCCTCGTTCAGTTCGGTCGCGCGCGCGGTCGCGACCCCGGCGAGGCCGAACTGCTCGAGCAGCCGCATCGCCGCGGCGGCGGTCCCGGCATCCAGCAGCGGCCGGAACGGGCGCCAGAACCGGCCATGCGCAGCGACCTTCAGGGCGACGTTCTCGATCACGGTGTGCTCGGTGAAGAGCTGCGGGATCTGGAAGCTGCGCGCGATCCCGCGCCGGACGATCGAACGCGGCGGCCGGCCGGTGATCTCGGCGCCGTCGAAATGGATGTGGCCGGAGTGCGGGCGCAGATAGCCGGTTGTCATGTTGATGAAGGTGGTCTTGCCGGCGCCGTTCGGGCCGATGATGGCGACGAACTCGCCGGGCGCGATGTCGAGATCGATGCCGTCGGCCGCCTTGACGCCGCCGAAGGCGATCTTCAGCCCCCTGGCGGAGAGCAGGGGCGCGGTCATGCGCGGCGATCCTTGCGCAGCACAAGGTCCTCGTACATGCCCCACAGCCCGCGCGCCGCGAACAGGATGATCACCAGCAGCACGGCGCCGAGGATCATCTGCCACGCGTCGGGGAACGCCGCCGCCGCATAGACGCGCACCAGTTCGTACACCGCGGCGCCGAGGAACGGCCCCAGCACGCTGCCTGCGCCGCCGAGGATGGCGATGAAGACGAGCTCGCCCGAATGCGTCCAGTAGGAGAGCAGCGGTGTCACATGCAGCGTCGTGCAGGCGATGATGCCGCCGCCGAGGCCGGCAAGCGCCGCCGAGGCCACATAGGCGACCAGCAGCACGCGCTTGGCCGAGATGCCGGCGAATTCGAGCCGGGTCTCGCGCGTCTTGATCGCCGGCAGCGCCTGGCCGAGCGGCGAGGCGAGGAAGCGCGAGACGAGCCAGCCGAGGGTGAGGGCCAGGGCGAGTGTGCCGACCAGCACGGCCCACTCGTAGGCGACCGGATCGAGCGTCACACCGCCGATGGTCGGCCGCGGCACGCGGATGCCGTCGGTGCCCTTGGTGTACGCGTAGAGCTTCTCGAGCAGCGAGTAGAACACCATCGAGAAGGCGAGGTTCAGCATGCCGAAGAAGATGTCGCGATAGCGCGCGACGAACAGCCCGACCGCGAAGCCGACGATCGTCCCCGCCGTCGCGGCGAGCGGCAGCAGCAGCAGGACCTCGCCGATCGCGGGGCGCAGGAACGCCACCGTATAGGCGCCGACGGCGATGTAGAGCGCATGGCCGAAGCTCACCTGGCCGGCGCGCAGCAGCAGGAGGATGCCGAGGACCGCGAGTCCCTTCGCAAGCGCGACGGTGAACACGAACTTCAGCCACGGCGCCGCGATCGCGAGCGCGACCACGGTTGTGGCGGCCGCGAGGGTGGGCAGGGTGAGGCGCCGGTCCATCAGACGCGCCTCAGCTCGGGCCTGCCGAACAGCCCATGCGGCCGGATCAGCAGCACCGCGACCATGATGATGTAGGGGATCACCACCTCGAATTCCGGCGCGAAGTAGACCGCGACCGAACGGCCGAGGCCGATCAGCAGCGCGGTCAGCATCGCCCCCTCGATCTGGCCGAGGCCGGCGGTGGCGACGACGGCGAAGGACAGCACGATCATGTTGACGCCCACTCCGGGCACCAGGCTGGTGGTCGGGGAGGCGAGCGCGCCGCCGAGAGCGGCAAGCACGGTCCCGACGGTGAAGGTGAGCAGGTAGACCCGGTTCGCGTCGATGCCCATCGCCGTGGCGGCCTCGCGATCCTCGGTCACGGCGACGATCACGCGTCCGGTCAGGGTGCGGCGCAGGAACCACATCAGGCCGAACAGGGTGGCAAGAGCGACGCCCGGCAGCAGGTAGAGCTGGTAGGCGGTATAGATGATGTCGCCGACCTCGACCTGGCCGAGCGCGCGCACCGGCCCGTCCTGGAAGATCGGCTGCACGCCCCAGACGAGCTTCTGCACATCCTCGAGGATCATGAAGAGGGCGAAGGTGACGAGGAGTTGGAGCACATGCTCCTTGGTGTAGATGCGCGCGAGGACCAGCCGTTCGATCGCCGGGCCGAGCACGCCGCCGACCATCACCGCGGCGAGCAGCAGCACGGGCAGCGCGAGGACCGGGGCGGCCGCCGTGGCGGCGGCCCAGGTACCGAGCGTGGCGGCGACGTAGCCGCCGATCGCGAAGAAGCTGCCGTGCGCGACGTTGAGGATCCGCAGCACGCCGAAGATCAGCGTCAGGCCCACGGCGACCATGAAGACCTGCGCCGCATAGGCGAGGCCGTCGAGGATGGCGAGAAAGAGGAGAAGGGTCATCGAAGGAACGGGGCAGGGGACGACGGCTGGCCCCCCGCACCCCTCCGGAGGGCGCCGCTCCGCTGGTCGCGGCCCGCGCGCCGACCCACGGAAGGCGCGCCCTCCAGGGGGGCCGGGGGGCCTTGCGGCCCCCCGGCTCTCCTCATGCCCTGTACGGGATTTCCGCCGGTGCGCGCTGCACCGACGCTGGCGTGAGCAGCCGCACCCAGTCGAGCCCCTTGGTGCCGATCGGATTCATCGTCAGCTCGGGCGGGAACAGCACCATCCGGTCGATCACCGGGAAGGGGTACTCGTTCACATGCTTGGTCATGCCGATCAGCATCGGCTCCAGCCCCTGGCCGTCCTCGCGAATCTTCATCGTCCCGGTCAGGTGGGCGAACTCGAGCCCGCGCATCGTGTCCATCAGCTGCTCGCGCGACGGCCACGATCCGCCATTCGCCGAGATCGCCTTCTCGTATCCTGCCTTCAGCCCGTAGAGTGCCTGCGCCATGTGGAAGGTCGGGTAGATCGGGTAGAGGTTGAAGCGCTGCCGATAGGCGGCGGTGAAGTCCTTGAGGATCCGGGTGTCCTTCGCGGTCGGATGCAGGAACCAGTGATCGCCGCGCCCGCCGACGATCACCCCCTCAGGCAACGTCTTGCCGACACGCTCGAGGCTGCTCTCGACGAGCGGCAGCACGAAGGTCGAGCGTTCGAACAGGCGCCGCTCGGCCGCCTGGCGGATGAAGGTGTCGAGCTCTCCGCCCCAGCTCGTCGAGAAGATCACATCCGGCCGCAGCGCCAAAAGCCGCGTGATCTCGGTCGAGAAGTCGGTGGCGCCGAAGCGGGGGAACAGCTCGGCCACCACGCGCACACCGGGCTTCACCGCGTCCATCGCCGCCTTCCAGATCGCCCAGGAGTCGCGGCCCCAGGCATAGTCCTGGTTCAGCACGGCGAGTGTCCGGAAATCCGGACGGATCTTCATCAGGTAGAGCAGCGGTGCGACGATCTCCGGCACGGCGTTCGCCTGGGTGCGCACGCAGTAGCGGTAGGATGCCTCCTCGAAGATGCGCTGCGTACCGCAATCCCAGAGGATCGTCGGCATGCGGAGCTGTTCCGCCAGCGGTGCGACCGCGAGGCACGACCCGGAGGAGATCGAGGCGAGCATCACGTCCACGCCCTCGTTCTGCACCAGGCGACGGCACTCGCCGAGCAGGAAGTCCACGCCCGGCGCCTCGTCGATCACGATGCTGCGGATCGGCACGCCGCCGATGCCGCCCGCGCGGTTGAACTGCTCGATCAGCAGATCGGCGGCATTGCGGCCGGGCACGCCGAACACGGAGGCCGGGCCGGAAAGGAAGGTGGAGATGCCGAGCCTGATCTCCGACGGCTTCTGCTGGCCGATCGCCTGGCGCGGCAGCAGGGCCGGCAGGGCCAGGGTGGACGCGACCGCGGCCTGCAGGGTCGTGCGGCGTGTGAGCTTCGCCATCAGGACGTCTCCCTCCGTGACATGGCGCCGGTGGCACCGTCGCGATGACGGTATCGCAGGCGCCGCAGCCGCGCCAAGGGGGCGTTCGTCGGGCTGACAAACCGCGTGCCCGACACGCGAATCTCTGTGATTCTGTGGTCGGACAACGGAGGCGCATCGCCATGGCGACGATCAGGCGGCTCGGCGTGCTGACCACCGGCGGCGACTGCGCCGGGCTGAATGCCGCGATTCGCGCGGTCACGATCCGGGCCGCGCGCACCTATGGGATCGAGGTGCTCGGGCTGATCCAGGGCACGCACGGGCTGATGGAGGACCCGCCGCGCTTCGTCACGCTGGACGGCAGCGTCAACGACCCGTCGCTCTTGCGCCAGGGCGGAACGATCCTGGGCAGCGTCAACCGGGGCGACCCGTTCGCCTTTCCGCTGCCGGACGGACGGCGCGAGGACCGCTCGGGGCTGATCTTCCGCGGGGTCGAGACGCTCGGGCTCGATGCGCTGATCGGCATCGGCGGCGACGGTTCGATGCGCATCATGCACCGGCTGATGAAGACCGGGCGCTTCCCCTTCGTCGGCATCCCGAAGACGATCGACAACGATCTCGCCGCGACCGAATACGCGATCGGCCATCACACGGCCGTCGAGGTTGCGACCGAGGCGCTCGACCGGCTGCAGCCGACGGCGGCGAGCCACAACCGGATCATGGTGCTGGAGGTGATGGGGCGTGATGCCGGCCACATCGCCCTCTCCGCGGGAGTCGCGGGCGGCGCCGACGTGATCCTGATTCCCGAGATCCCATGGCGGGTCAGCGTGGTTGCGGATGCGATCGCACGGCTGCGCGCGCGCGGCCGCAACTTCGCCCTCGTCGTCGTCGCCGAGGCGGTGCCGTCGCCGGAGGGCGAGACGGTGACGGCCGGGCCGTCGGCGCCGGGGGCGATGCCGCGTCTCGGCGGCGTGGGCGCGCATATCGCGCGTGTGCTCGAACAGGCGACCGGGGCGGAGGCGCGCGTGACCGTGCTCGGCCATGTGCAGCGTGGCGGCAGTCCGGGCGCGCTCGACCGGCTCGTCGCCTCGTCGATGGGCGTGCACGCGGTCGATCTTGCGGTGCAGGGCAAGTTCGGGCGGCTGGTCGTCTGGCGCGAAGGTCGCGTGGCGGATGCGGCGGTCGAGGAAGCTGCCGTGGCGTCGCGCTCCGTCGATCCGCAGGGCGATCTGGTGCGCGCGGCGCGCGGGCTCGGAATCTGTTTCGGGGACGAGTAGCGGAAGGCGAAGGGGACCACGGCGTCAGGTCCCATCGCGGCGTGCCGCGATGGGCGCGCGTTCTCCCCCTGGGCTCACAGGCCGGCCTGCGGCAGCCGGCAGATCGCACGCGCCAGGGCCTGCGCGCGCGGCACCATCGAATCGATCTCGAGATACTCCTCCGGGGAGTGGGCCTTGCCGCCCACCGGGCCGACGCCGCAGATCGTCGGCGCGCCGACGGCGGCGGTGAAGCCCGAGTCCGCGCAGCCGCCCGAGAACTCGCCGGCGACCTTCAGCCCGGCATCCGCCGCGGCGCCGACATAGGTCTCGAACAGCGCGTTCGAGGCCGCGGTCGGGTTCACCGGCAGGAACTCGCCCTTGATGGCCAGCGTCGCGCGCGTGCCGGGCACGTTTGCCGTTCGCACGATCGCCTCGATCTTCGCGACGATGTCGTCGCGCTGCGCGGGCTCGACATAGCGGAGGTCGATCTCGCCCTCGGCGAACGGCGCCACCGTGTTGACGGACTGTCCCCCGCGCACCAGGCCCACGTTCAGCGTGACCCCGGCCTTCAGGTCGGTCAGCGCATGGATCGCGATGATCTTGCGCGCGAGCTCCTCGATCGCGCTGATGCCGGCCTCGAAATTGCCGCCGGAATGCGCGGCCTTGCCCTCGATCGCCATCACCATGAACACGCCGCCCTTGCGCGCGGTGACGACGTTGCCGGACGGCCTTCCGGGCTCGGCATTGAACACGGCGCGCGCCATCCGCCCCTCGGCCTCGATCACGGCGCGGCCCTCGGGCGAGCCGATCTCCTCGTCGCCGGTGAAGAGGCCGACCATCGGCCCGGGTGCGGCCCCGAACTTCCTGAACGCCGCGAGCACGAAGGCGTTCATCACCAGCCCGGCCTTCATGTCGGCCACGCCCGGCCCATAGGCGCGTCCGTTCTCAATCCGGAACGGACGGCGTTCCGCCTCGCCCTTGGGGAAGACCGTGTCGCGATGGCCCATCAGCACGATGTTCCTGCCGGCGTTGCCGCCGGCCTGATCGGGCGCGGCCAGCACCGCGCGCAGCACGTCGCCCTTGGTGGCGCCCGGGATGGTCTCGACCGCGATGCCGTGGGCGTCGAAGAACGCCTTGATCTGCGCGCCGACGGCATCGACCCCTTCCTTGTCGTAGCTGCCGCTGTCGATGTTCACGAGGCGTTCGAGCAGGTCGAGCATCGCCTGCTTCTGCGTGGCGAGCCAGTCGGAGATCGCGGTTTCGGGCGAGGCGAGGTTCATGCGGGGCTGCTCCGGGTCGGTTCGGGCGGAGCCTCGGGCGGCGGGGCGGGTTCGTCAACCTGGGGCGGGTGGAAGGAGTAGCGGCGGGCTTCGGGGAGGTGTCGCGCGACGTCGGCGAAGCGAAGTGCGTTCCCCTCACCCCGCCAGAACGCATCTGCGCGTAGCAGGACGGCCCGGAGCGGATCCCAGCCGTCCTCGCCAATGGCTACGAGCAGCGGCGACGCGGCGACAACGGTCCCGGCCGGATGCGTGCTAAGCGCCTCGCGCCAGAGACGGAGCTGCGGACCCGACAGGCCGGTCTCGCAGGCGAGGGCCAGGGCGAAGGCCACAAACGCCGGGGTGTCACCGTCCCCGCCGAGGAACCGCCGCAGGGCATCGCCGGAGCGCGAGGCGCGCGCGAGCCGATAGAGGTTGACGAAGCGCTTCGCATCGCGCGGCGTGTCGGCGGCAAGTGGCATCAGCGCCGCGAGCACCTCGGCCTCGTCCGCGGTCAGCGTCACGCGCTCGGCCGCCGCCGCGCGCGTCTCGGGCGGTGCCTCGTCACCGGGTTGCGGCACCTCATCGGGATCGACAGGCACTTGCTTGACTAATTCTTTGCCCGTATTGAACCACCCCTTTGCAAACCAGCCAGAACGAAAATGTCCAGGAACGTGTTCGCGTGCCTCAATAAGCCGATCTACCGCCTCCGGCAGCAACGCGCGCGCAAGTCCTGCGAAGGCCGGATCGCCCGGCCCAAGCCGTGGCAGCCAGAACGGCACCTGGAAGATCTTCTCGAGATAGTCGCTCGGCCCGGCGCCGTTCTCGAACAGCCTGCCGTAATGCGTCCGCAAGGCGCCCCGCAGCCAGCGCTCGTCCACCGCGACCACCACGACGAACAGGCGGAACTGCAACAGCAGCGCCACCGCCTCCAGCACCTTCACCACCTGTTCCTCGCGCAGCCGGTCGAGGTCGTCGATGTAGAGGATGATGCGCTCGATCGTCGGCAGGTCGGACCGCGGGGGCTGCCTCGGATCGGCCTGCGCGGCCATCAATCGGTCGAGCTGCTCGAAGCTCCGCCGCAGCCGGCCGATCAGCCCGATCTCCTTCTCGTACGCCTTCAGCTCGTCGCTCTCGCTGAGGAAGAAGCGCAGCATCGCGCCCGGTGTCGCGGCGGCGCGGTCCAGGCTCTCGATCTGCGCCACCGCCGCGCGGGTCTCGGCCTCGCGCGCCGCAAGCCGTGCCGAGGCCGCCTCGCGCTCGGCGGCGAGGCGTTCCCGTTCCGCCCGCAGATCGGCTTCCGCCTTCGCCTCCGCTTCGGCGGCGTCGAGGATCGGCGCGAGCGCGGCCACCGCCCGCGCCACATGCGCGGCGAGCGGCGCGGCGAAGGCCACCAGCCCCGCGAGCGTCGCGACGACCGACGGCAACAGCCATGACGTGACGGCCACGGCGCCGGCCGCCGCGACGACCGACAGCACCGCCATCCGCCCCGCACGCGGGCGCATCAGCGCCACCAGCCGACGTCCCACCGCCAAGGTCCCGGACCCGGCGGCGCGCAGCTTCGCCGCCTCGGACGCGAGCGCGGTTGCCGTGGCCGCCTCGGTCGGGCCGATCACGCCGAGCGCGCGCAGCGTCTGCGTCACCTGTTCGCTGTGGGTGGCGAACACCTCCACCGCCCCACCAGTCACACCCCGCTGCGTCTGTTCCGCCAATCGCTTGTCGAGTTCGCCAATTCGCCGATCCAGCGCCTTGATCGCGTGCTCAGCCTCCTCGGCGGCGCGCTTCGCCCCCGCGAGTGCCTTCCTAGCCAGCTCCGCCCGCCCGGTGATCTCGGCCAGCAGCGCATTCCCCCGATCGGTCGTCGTGCCCTCGATCCGCGCCACCTCGTCGCGCAGGCCGCCGAAGATCTCGACCGCGAGCGAGGCCCAGAGATTGGCATCCGAGAACGACCAGGCGTTGAACCGGATCTGCGCGACGTTCGTCACGAAGGGCGTGTTCGCCTCAGCTTGCCAGTCGCGCCCGATCCGCTCCACCTCCTGGTGCATCATCGCCATGAAGGTGGACTTGCCGCTGCCCCAGTCGCCGAACAGGCCGATCGCCAGCGGCGGCGCGTTGTCCTTCAGGCAGGCGAGCTCGGCCAAGCGCCGCGCGTCGCCGCGCCGGTTCAGGGCATCGTCCGTCTGTGGTGCGTCGGGGGTGAAGGCGGCCGCGGCCAGCACGGTCTCACCCAGGATCCTGCGCCACGCGCCGAGATCCTCCGAGGCTTCCGGATTCACCTCCATCGCCGCCAGCACCGGTGCGCACAGCACCTGCGGATCGATGCCCCAGTCGCGCTGCCAGATGCGGCGCAGCGCGGCGCTGAGCAGCGGCGCCTCGGGCGGGGCGATCAGCGCGACCAGCAGATGCCGCGCACCGATCCGCTCGCGCGCGACCGTGCGCTCGGCCAGCCGGCGCGCCGCGGTCAGCGCATCCGACGCGCGCGGAGAGAGCGGCAGGCCGGTGGGCACGCCTTCCTCCAGCGCAGGGCCTCGGTTGCGCGCGATCGCCTCCGGCCCTGCCAGGCGCTCCAGCGCCTCGACCAGCGCGGCAGCGATCAGCGGCGAGCCGCGCTCCATCTCGCCGACGGTGACCAGCCCGCCGATCAGCGCACGCAGCCCGACGACCGGGGCCGCCCCTCGCGCGGAGGCCTCGTTCGCCGCCATCGCGCCGGCCGCCTCGAGGGCGCGCCGAGTCGTCGCCGAGAGCTCCGCGGCCAGCGCATCGTCCAGCCTCGCGGGCGGCCAGGGTGCGGTCGGTGCCTCGGCCATCGTGGAACGTTGCAGGTCCGGCAGGCGCGGCGGAGGCGCCTAGGCGGCCCGCTCGACCGCACCCAGCACCCGCCGGTATGCCCGCTTGGCGAAGCTGGTGTGGTTGACGCAGAGCCGGACGAGCGCCTCGCGGTCGCCCCGGCGCAGCGCGTCCAGCATCGCGCGGTGCTCGTCGCGCGCCTGGATCGCGAGCGCCGGGTCCGCCATGGCGTGGCAGCGGAAGGCGAGCGACAGCCGCGCGTGGTCGCGGATGGTCGCCGCGAGGTGGCGGTTGCCGCAGGCGGCGAACAGGGTCTCGTGGAAGCGGTCGTTCTCGGCATGGATCGCGGAGAGGTCGCCGCGCGCCACGGCGGCGGCGTGCGCGGCCTCGATCGCGGTCAGCGCCTCCATCAGCGCGGGCGAAGCGGGCAGGGGGATCCGACGCGCGGCCTCGGCGTGCAGCAGCTCGCGGACCTCGGTGATCTCCTCGACCTCCTCGGGCGTGAAAGAGCGGACCTGCGCGCCGCGGTTGCGGTGGTGCACCACCAATCCCTCCCGGGCGAGCGCCTGGAGAGCCGCGCGGACCGCGTGCCGTGTCGCGCCGAAGCGGACGACCAGGTCGTCCTCCACCAGCCGTTCGCGCGGCAGCAGCCGGCCGAACAGGATGTCCTCGGTGATCCGCCCTGCGAGGCCCGAGGCGGGCTCTTCCGGGCGTCGTGCCCTCGTCATGCGGCCAGCCTAGCGCAGCACCACGCCGCCCCCCAAGGCGCAGAATCCAGTCTTTCTCAAGACCTCCGCAAAGTCCCCTCCAAGTCTCGTCGCCCGCCCGGGCCTAGAGTCCGCGCCACGTTCCGGCGCCGCGTCGGCCTTCCCGCCGAGACGGCCGGCGGGGCGGACCCACGACCGCAACGTGCTGCGGCGCATGATGGATGCGCCGGGCGAGCAGGAGAACAACAACCATGAACGCAACGACCCAGGCCGTCGAGGCGCCGGCGAAGAAGACTGCCGTGCCGATGAACGGCGTCGATACGCCCGCGCTGTTCGCCACCATCGGCGTGGTCGCCGACCAGCCGGCGCTGGCGAAGTTCCAGTTCCGTGCCAACGGCACGTGGCTGAACGGCACGCATATGCAGACCACGATGTCCGGCTTCTTCGGCGCCGGCGGCGAGCATGTCCACAAGCAGCCCTACGTCGCGGACGCGGACCATCCGGCGGTTCTGGTGGGGGCGGACAACGGCCCGACGCCGGTCGAGTGGCTGCTGCACGCGATCGCCGCCTGCCTGACCGCCGGCATCGCCAACATCGCCGCGGCGCGCGGGGTGAAGCTGACCTCGGTCGAGTCCTCGGTCGAGGGCGACATCGATCTGCGCGGCATCCTCGGTCTCTCCGACGAGGTGCGCAACGGCTTCAGCGGCATCCGCGTGACCTTCAGGATCGCGGGCGATGCGTCGGCCGAGACGCTGAAGAAGATCGTCGAGCAGTCCAGGGCCCGCTCGGCCGTGTTCGACGTGCTGACCAACGGCACCCCGGTCGCGATCTCGGTCGAGGCCTGATCCCGAGGAGCCGGCGGCGTACCCGCCGGCTCCACTCCCGCAGGAGGAACCGATGCGCCAGACCGACGTCATCGTCATCGGCGCCGGCCAGGCCGGGCTTGCGATGAGCCACCAGCTGACGGCCCGCGGCATCGATCATGTCGTGTTCGAGCGCGGCCGCGTCGGCGAACGCTGGCGCAGCACCACCTGGGACTCGTTGCGGCTGCTCACGCCGACGCGGCTCAACGCCCTTCCGGGCGCGCCCGATCCCGGCAGCGACCCCGACGGCTTCATGAGCGTGCCCGAGCTGATCGGGCATCTCGAGCGCTACGCGCGCGCGATCGGTGCGCCGGTCAAGACGGGCGTCCGGGTGCGGAGCGTGCAGCGTCTCGGCGATCGCTACCGCATCGTCACGACGATCGGCGAATGGATGGCGCGCGCCGTGGTGATCGCCACCGGCCACTGCGACGAGGCGTCCGTGCCGGCGACGGCGCAACGCCTGTCACCCGACATCCGCCAGCTCACGCCGGCCGCCTATCGCAACCCGGACCAGCTTCCCGCGGGTGGCGTCCTCGTGGTCGGCGCCTCGGCGACCGGCGCGCAGCTCGCCGAGGAGATCCATCGCTCCGGGCGGCCCGTCACGCTCTCGGTCGGGCGGCACACGCGTCTGCCGCGGCGCTATCGCGGAGCGGACATCCTGGTGTGGATGGAGCGCGCCGGGGTGCTCGCCGAGCCGGCGGTGCCGTCGCCCGGCCTGGCGCGCGCCCGCAACCAGCCTTCGTTGCAACTCATCGGCTCGCCCGAGGGGCGGACGCTGGATCTCGGCGTGCTGCGCGTGGCCGGCGTGCGCATCGTCGGCCGGCTGCGCGACATGGCCGGCAGGGAGGCGCGCTTCTGCGATGACCTGGCCGGGACCGCATCCGCGGCGCAGGCCACGCTCGAGCGGATGCTGGCGCGGATCGATCCGGTCGCGGACGCCTGTGCCGCGCCGCCGGAGCCCTGGCCGGCGCCGCTCGCAGTCTTCCCACCGTCGCCGGCGTCGCTCGATCTTGCCGCGGAGGGCATCCGCACGGTGCTCTGGGCGACAGGGTTCCGGCGCAGCTATCCCTGGCTGAGGGTGCCTGTGCTCGATGCGGCGGGCGAGATCATCCACGACGGCGGGGTGACACCGGCGCCCGGCCTGTACGTGCTCGGGCTGCGCTTCCTGCGCCGGCGCAACTCCAACTTCCTTGGCGGAGTCGGCGCCGATGCCGCCGATCTCGCTGGGCTCATCCGCATCCATCTCGCGGCATCCGGCCCCATCGCGGCCTGAGGAGGACGACCATGCGGTCTGCCAACGCCTATGATGTCGTCGTGGTCGGCGCGCGCTGCGCCGGTGCCGCGACGGCGATGCTGCTGGCCCGGCGCGGCCTGCGCGTTCTCGTGGTGGATCGCGGCCAGTACGGCACGGACACGCTCTCGACCCATGCCTTGATGCGCGGCGGCGTGCTGCAGCTCCACCGCTGGGGCGTGCTGCCGGCCGTGGTCGCGCGCGGTACGCCGCCGGTCCGCACCACCACCTTCCACTACGGGGCGGAGGCGATCGAGGTCGCCATCAAGCCGGGCAAGGGGATCGAGGCCCTCTATGCGCCGCGGCGGACGGTGCTCGATGCCGCGCTGGTCGATGCGGCGCGTGCGGCCGGCGCCGAGCTGCGCTACGGGCAGACGCTCGCCGATCTGCGCTACGACGGCGAGGGGCGGGTGGTCGGCGCCGTGACGCTCGACGCCGCCGGCCGGCTGCACGAGATCGCCGCCGATCTGGTCATCGGCGCCGACGGCATCGGCTCCGCGGTCGCGCGACTCGTGCGCGCCGAGGTCACGCACCAGGCGCGCCATGCCACCGCGACCGTGTTCGGCTACTTCGCCGACATCCCCGACACCGGCTACCATTGGCACTATGTGGAGAGGGCGAGCGTCGGCCGCATCCCCACGAATGACGGACGCACCTGCGTGTTCGTGTCGGTGCCGCCGTCCCGCTACCGCACCGATATCCTGAAGGACCGGACGGCCGGGTTCCATGCCGTGCTGCGCGAGGTCTCGCCCGCGCTCGCCGGCCAGGTGGCCGGATCCGTGACGGAGGGCGGGCTGCTCGCCTTCGCCGGGCGCCGCAGCTATTTGCGTCAGGCGCACGGCCCGGGCTGGGCGCTGGTCGGGGATGCGGGCTACTTCAAGGACCCGATCACGGCGCACGGGATCACCGACGCGCTGCGCGACGCGGAGCTGCTGGCGGAGGCGGCCGTTCGCGGCAGCGCTGCCGCCTTCGCCGAGTACCAAGCGACGCGCGATGCGCTCTCGCGCCCGCTGCTCGACGTCACCGACGCGATCGCGGCCTATGACTGGGACCTCGAGCAGGCGAAGACGTTGCACAAGGCGCTCAACCAGGCGATGAAGCGCGAGGTGGAGCATATCCTTGCGCTCGATGCGGACGCGACGCGGGAGGCGGCGTGATGTCGGATGCGTGGGCGAAGACGCTGAAGGGCAGGCCCGCGGTCGGCGCGGTGGCCGAGCGCAGCCGGCGCACCTCGATGCGCGACGTCGCGATGTTCTCGGCCATGACCGGCGACATGAACCCGCTGCACTACGATGCTGCGGCCGCCGAACGCTCGCCCTTCGGCGCGCTGATCGTGCAGGGCGGCGTCACCTCCGGCCTGCTCAACGCCGCGGTCGCCGAGGATCTGCCCGGGCCGGGCACGGTGTTCCTCGGCGTCGAGTGGCGCTTCGTGAAGGCGGTGCTGGTGGGCGAGGAGATCACCGCGCACGTCGAGGTCACCTCGGTGCGCGACGACAAGCCGATCTGCACGCTGGCCACCACCGTGCGCAACGCCAAGGGCGAGGCGTGCCTGACCGGCACCGCGACGACCTACACCGTGCCGCTGCGCTGATCGACCCCGCTCGACTTTCCGGCGCGCCTGGCTGAGGCTCAGGCCGGACCTGCATGCGGGAGGGAGCGGGATGCGCGAGAAAGTGATGATCACCTGCGCCGTGACGGGAGGGGCCGACACGGCACCCAAGTATCCGAACGTGCCGGTCACACCCGAACAGATCGCGCGCGCGGCGATCGACGCCTGCTCGGCCGGGGCGGCGATCGCCCACATCCACGTGCGCAATCCCGAGACCGGCAAGCCGTCCGGCGAACTCGCGCTCTATCGCGAGGTCGTCGAGCGCATCCGCGAGTCCGGCAGCAAGGTGGTGGTGAACCTGACCACCGGCTTCGGCGGCCGCTTCGTCCCAGGCTCGCCGGACCCGCGCGTGCCCGGCCCTGGCACGACGCTGCGTTCGCCCGAGGAACGGGTCGCGCACATCGTCGCGCTGAAGCCCGAGATCTGCACGCTTGACGTGGCGACCATGGCCTTCGGCGAGACCGCCTTCGTGAACCTGCCGGTGCATCTGCGCGTGATGGCGCAGGCGATCCGTGAGGCCGGCACCAGGCCCGAGCTCGAATGCTTCGATCTCGGCCATGTGCGGCTGGCGTTGCGGCTCGTGGAGGAGGGGCTGATCGAGCCGCCGCCGCTGTTCCAGCTCTGCCTCGGCATCGCCTGGGGCGCGCCTGCCACCACCGAGGCGATGGCGGCGATGGCCGCGATGCTGCCCAGGGACGCGCACTGGGCCGCGTTCGGCATCAGCCGGATGCAGATGCCGATGGTAGCGCAGGCGGTGCTCCTGGGTGGGCATGTGCGCGTCGGCATCGAGGACAATCTCTACATCGAGAGGGGCGTGCTGGCGCGCGACAACGCCCAGCTCGTCGAGCGCGCGGTGCAGATCATCCGCCTGATGGGCGCCGAGCCGATGACGCCGGACGAGGTGCGCGCGATGCTGGCGCTGCGCGGCGTGGGGTAGCGCGTCATACCAGCCCGCCGAAGGTTTGACTTCGGTGGGCTGGTACGGGGTCATGTTCGCGCGCGGCCGCCCCACCAGCCCCGCGCGCGATACCCTCCGCACAAAGGTCGAGCCTTTGTGCGGAGGGTATCAGACTTGGCTCAGTACGGCCGGGGCGAGGGCCGCGTCCCTGGCCAGCGGATGGGCCGGGTTGCGGTAGCGCAGCTCGCCGCCGCGCGCCGCGATCGGTTCCGGCTGGCCGAGCATCTCGAACCGACTCGCACAGGTGACCGCGACCACGTGCCTCGCCTCGGGCGCGGTGAGGAAGTTCCGTGTCGCGCCCTCGAGCTCGAGCCGTTCGCGCAAGCTTCGCCACTCGGTCGGGTCGGTGTCCTCGACGAACACCGCGAGGATGCCGGGCCGCGTGCCGGAGAGCCGCGCGGGCAGTTCGGCGAGGCGCCGTTGCAGCACGGCGGCGACCTCGTTGGGACGGCCGGCGCGCGCGGCCATCACGAACACGGAACTGTCCGCGGCTGCGACGGCGAAATGCGCCTCCTCGCCGAACTGGGCGCGCAGCCTTGCGGCGAGCGCGGCGTGGCCGGCCTCGGCCTGGGCGACCAGCAGCGGGTCGAGGCGCAGGACGGCGGTCTCGCTGTGGTCGGACTTGCGCTCCGCGGCGAGCAGCGCGGCGATGCGCGCCTGCACCGCGGCGAGGTTGCGCGTGCCGTCGAGCCCGTCCGGCAGGGTCATCTTCAGGATGTAGCGGCCGGGATGGGCGGCGAGCCAGGATTGCAGCTCCGGATTGATGCGATCGACCAGGGCGAACCAGTCGCCGCGATGCACCCAGCGGCCCTCGTCGGCGGAGACGACCGCGCAGACGATCTCGGCGGCGCGGCCCTCGCGCTCGATCAGGAGATCGTGGGGCGTCTCCTCCTCCAGGCCGGAGAAGTGGACCGCGAAGCCGCGTGCCCGGTTCAGCGCCGCCGTGCGCAGGAGATGGAAGAGCGGGACGAGGGTGCCCTCGCCCTCGAGCGCCGCGTCCAGACGGGCCATGAAGCGCGCACGGCCGGTTGCAGACAGGCCGGCATGCACCGCGACCGCGTCGGAGGCGAGGGTGACGACGGCGCGTTCCGCGACCGAGGGGCGCGCTGGGCCCGCCGCGGCCAGCCGATCGATCGCAAGTTCCAGCGCATGGCGGTCACGGGCGACCGTGCCGGCGATCCGGCGGGCGCGGATGCGGGCCTCGATCGCCGCGATGCGCCGACGCCAGCGCCTCGTTCCCGCCAGGCGGATGAACGCGCGCGCTGCCTCGCACACCGCCGATGCCGTCACGACACTGCGCTGCCCGGCCCAGGACATGGCCTGCCGACTCCCTCCGTCAACCGTTTGCCCGACTGTGCCGTCGCGATGCGCGCGTCACACAGTGACAAGACCGTGACGGCATCCCGCCTCGCATCCTGCAACGCAGACTGCGCAGCCCCGCTCAGGGACGGGGCAGGATCGGCGCGTCCGGCGCGTCCGGCGTCTGGGCGCGCCGGCGCAGCAGGTGATCGGCGAGCACGACGGCCATCATCGCCTCGCCCACCGGCACCGCACGGATGCCCACACAGGGGTCGTGCCGGCCGCGCGTCGCGACCTCGACCTCATTGCCGTGCAGATCGACCCCCGGCACCGGCGTCAGGATCGAGCTGGTGGGCTTGACCGCGAAGCGGACGACGATCGGCTGGCCGGTGGAGATCCCGCCCAGGATGCCGCCGGCATTGTTCGAGCCGAAGGCGACGCGCCGCGCGCCGTCCGGCCCGGGCTCCATGCGGAAGGGGTCCGCGTTCTCCTCGCCCGACAGCGCGGCGGCGGCGAAGCCCGCGCCGATCTCCACCCCCTTGACCGCGTTGATGCCCATCATCGCGGAGGCGAGTTCGGCATCGAGCTTGCCGTAGACGGGTTCGCCGAGGCCGGGCGGCACGCCCTCGGCCACCACCTCGATCACCGCGCCGACCGAGGAGCCGCGCTTGCGCACCTCCATCAGGTGCCCCTCCCAGGCCTGCGCGGCCTGGCGGTCGGGGCAGAAGAACGGGTTGTCGTCCACCGCCGACCAGTCCCAGTTGGCGCGGTCGATCCGCCACTTTCCCATCTGCACCAGTGCGCCGCGAATCGTCACGCCCTCGCCCAGGACCTTGCGCGCGATCGCGCCGGCGGCGACGCGCAGCGCGGTCTCGCGCGCCGAGGCCCGCCCGCCGCCGCGCCAGTCCCGGATGCCGTATTTCAGCCAGTAGGTGAGGTCGGCGTGGCCAGGGCGGAACCGGTCCTTGATCTCGCCGTAGTCCTTCGAGCGCTGGTCGAGGTTCTCGATCAGCAAGGCGATCGGGTGGCCGGTGGTCATCCCCTCGAAGGTGCCCGAGAGGATGCGGACCCGGTCGGGCTCCTGGCGCTGGGTGGTGAATTTCGACTGGCCCGGGCGGCGGCGATCGAGCCAGGGCTGGATGTCGGTCTCGGTCAACGGGATGCGCGGCGGCACCCCGTCCACGACGCAGCCGATCGCCGGGCCGTGGCTCTCGCCGAAGGTGGTGAAGCGGAACAGGCGGCCGAAGGTGTTGCTCACCGGGGCTTCAGACCGTGGTGATGTCCGGCGCGTCCGGGGCCTTCATGCCGACGATGTGGTAGCCGCAATCGACGTGGTGCACCTCGCCGGTCACGCCCGAGGAGAGGTCCGACAGCAGATAGACCCCGGCTCCGCCGACATCCTCGATCGTCACGTTGCGTCTCAATGGAGAGTTGTACTGGTTCCACTTCAGGATGTAGCGGAAGTCGCCGATCCCGGAAGCCGCCAGCGTCTTGATCGGTCCCGCCGAGATGGCGTTCACGCGGATCCCCTGTCCCCCCAGGTCCGCGGCAAGATAGCGGACCGAGGCCTCGAGCGCCGCCTTGGCGACACCCATGACGTTGTAGTGCGGCGTCACCCGCTCGGCGCCGAGATAGGTGAGGGTAAGCAGACTGCCGCCCGGCCTCATCAGCCGCACCGCGCGCCGGCAGATCGCCGTGAACGAATAGCAGGAGATGTCCAGGCTCCTGAGGAAGTTCTCGCGCGTGGTGTCGAGATAGCGCCCCTTCAGCTGTTCCTTGTCCGACCAGGCGATCGCGTGGACGACGAAGTCGAGGCTGCCCCATTGCGTCTCCAGTTCGGCGAAGACCGCGTCGATCGAGCCTTCCTCCGTGACGTCGCAGGGCAGCACGATGCTGCTGCCGACCGAGGCGGCGAGCGGCTCGACGCGCTTCAGCAGCGCCTCGCCCTGATACGAGAAGGCGAGTTCGGCGCCTTGCGCGGCGCACGCCGCGGCGATGCCCCAGGCGATCGAGCGGTCGTTCGCCACCCCCATCACCAGGCCCCGCCGGCCCCGCATCAAGGTCCCGGAAGGGGCCGTCACCCGGGCCGCCGCGGCATCATCCATCGCCATCCTGCCATCCTGCCTCGTCTGCCTTGGTGGCACGTGGCACGCGGACCGGGCAAGAGGGTCTGGACACGGGCCACCCCCCGCGCACATTCCGCTCGCAGGAAGCGGAGGACGGATGTGGCGGAGCCCGAGGACCCGATCGCGCGATTCGAGGCCTGGATGGCCGAGGCGGCGAAGACCGAACCGAACGACCCCAACGCGGTCTGCCTCGCCACCGCCACGCCCGACGGCCGGCCCTCGGCGCGGATGGTGCTGCTGAAGGGCGTCGATGCGCGCGGCTTCGTCTTCTACACCAACCTGGAAAGCCGCAAGGGCCGCGAACTGGCTGCCAATCCGCAGGCCGCGCTCTGTTTCCACTGGAAAAGCCAGGCCCGGTCGGTGCGGGTCGAGGGGCCGGTCGAACCGGTCGCGGACGAGGAGGCCGACGCGTACTACGCCTCGCGCCCGCGCGGCTCGCGGATCGGCGCCTGGGCCTCGAGGCAGTCGCGGCCGCTGGAGGGGCGCTGGGCGCTGGAGAAGGCGGTGGCGGAGTACACGCTGAAGTTCGGCCTCGGCGAGATCCCCCGACCCCCCTTCTGGTCGGGCTTCCGCCTGGTGCCGCACGCGATCGAGTTCTGGCGCGACATGCCGTTCCGCCTGCACGAGCGCGTGGTGTTCCGCCGCGACGACCCGGCCGCGCCCTGGCGCACCGAGTTCCTCTACCCGTGACGGGACCGGACGGCCAGGCGGAGATTGTCGCGTTCCTCGCCGGTCTCGCCGGCCGTCCGCCGGTGGAGACGCATATCAGCCGCGTCTTCGTCGGCCGCGACACGGTCTGGAAGCTGCGCAAGCCCGTGCGGCTGTCGTTCCTCGACTTCTCGACCGTCGCCGCGCGCGAGCGGTTCAGCCGCCGCGAGTTCGCGCTCAACGCGCCGCACGCGCCCGGCCTCTACCGCGACGTCGTGGCGGTGACGCGCGCGCCCGACGGCACGCTCGCCCTCGGGGGCGCGGGCGAGGTCGTCGACTGGGTGGTGCGGATGGCGCCGGTGCCGGCCGAGGATTTCCTCGACCGCGTGGCCGCGCGCGGCGGGCTGACGCCCACGCTGCTCGACGCGCTCGGCGATGCGGTCGCGGCCATGCACGCGGCCCTGCCCGTCGCGCCCGGCGTCGATGCGGCGGCGGCGATGGCGCGGGTGATCGCCGGCAATGCCCGTGCGGCGGCGGAGGCGGGGCTCGCC
>NZ_VIKA01000160.1 GCF_006704265.1 Elioraea sp. Yellowstone
CGGCCGGCGTCACCGGGCGGGACAGCGGTGCCCCCGCCACCGCCACCAGAGACGGGCGCGGCCGCGCCGCCGCCGCGGCCTCCATGCCCGTCGCGACCACGGACACGCGGATGCGTCCGGCCATGTCCTCGTCGATCGAGGAGCCGAAGATGATGTTCGCCTCCTCGTCGCCCACTTCCTTGCGGATCCGGTTCGCCGCCTCGTCCACCTCGAACAGCGTCATGTCGGGCCCGCCGGTGATGTTGATCAGCACGCCCTTGGCGCCCTTCATCGACGCCTCCTCGAGCAGCGGATTGCTGATCGCGCTCTCGGCGGCGCGCGTGGCGCGATCCTCGCCCTCGGCCTCGCCCGTGCCCATCATCGCCTTCCCCATCTCGGCCATGACCGAGCGGATGTCGGCGAAGTCGAGGTTCACCAGGCCCGGATGGACGATCAGGTCGGTCACCCCGCGCACGCCCATGTAGAGGACGTTGTCGGCCATCTTGAACGCCTCGGCGAAGGTGGTCTTGTCGTTTGCAAGCCGGAACAGGTTCTGGTTCGGGATCACGATCAGCGTATCGACATACTGCTGCAGCTCCTCGATCCCGGCATCGGCCGCGCGGCGGCGCTTCAGCCCCTCGAACTCGAACGGCTTGGTGACCACGCCGACGGTGAGGATGCCGCGCTCGCGGGCGACGCGCGCGACCACCGGTGCGGCTCCCGTGCCGGTGCCGCCCCCCATGCCGGCGGTGATGAACACCATGTGCGCGCCCGCGAGATGTCCCGCGATCTCCTCCACCGCCTCCTCGGCCGCGCCTCGTCCGACCTCGGGCCGGCCGCCCGCGCCGAGCCCCTGGGTCAGGTGCGGCCCGAGCTGGATCTTGCGGTCGGCGCGGCTGTTCATCAGGCTCTGCGCGTCGGTGTTGGCGACGATGAACTCCACCCCGTCGAGCGACGAGGCGATCATGTTGTTCACCGCGTTGCAGCCGCCGCCGCCGACGCCGATCACGGTGATGCGCGGCTGGAAATCGTTCATCGCCTGCGGCGGAACGGTCAGGGTGATGGCCATGGGCTCGTCTCCTCGGTGGGGCGTCGCGGTTCGGGGTGGCGGGGGCTGCGCATGCTCAGAGCCTCTCGCGCAGCCAGGTGAACAGGCGCCGGATCGGGCCGGGTGGCCCGGCATGCCCGACGGGGGCGAGATCGCGCGCGATCTGCCCTTCGGTCGCGGCCCAGATCATGAGGCCGACGGGGCCGGCGAAGGCGGGGCCGGCGGCGCTGTCGGGCAGGCCCCGCAGCACCGGCGGGCGGCCGAGCCGGACCTGCTTGTCGAGCACGTGGGCGGCGAGTTCGCGCACGCCGATCAGCTGCGAGGCGCCGCCGGTCAGCACCACGCGCCGCCCCGCGGCCCGGCCGAGCCCGGCGTCCTCGAGGCGTGCGCGCACCAGCTCGAAGGTCTCCTCGAGCCGCGGGCGGATGATGCCGACCAGCATCGAGCGCGGCACCTTGGCGATCGCGTGGTCGTCCTCGCCGACCAGCGGCACGGGCAGGAGCTCGCGGTCATCCTCGGGCACCGCTCCGGTGGAGCCGTGCAGCGTCTTCATCCGCTCCGCATGCGCGATCGTGGTGGACAGCCCGCGCGCGACGTCGTTGGTGACGTGCTGGCCGCCCACCGGGATCACGTCGGTGTGCTGGAGGTGGCCGTCGGCGAACACGGCGAGACTGGTGGTGCCGCCGCCCATGTCGACCACCGTCACGCCGAGCTCGCGCTCGTCATCGACCAGCGTGGCGAGTCCCGACGCGAAGGGAGCGGCGACCAGGGACTCGATCTCGAGATCGCAGCGCGCGAAGCAGGCGGCGAGATTGCGCAGCGTGCCGACCGAGGCGTCCACCACGTGCAGCCGCGCGGCCAGCGTCTCGCACACCATCGAGCGCGGGTCGCGCACGCCCGGTGTGCCGTCCACGGTGTAGCCGAGCGGGATCGCGTGCACGACCTCCCGCCCCTCGGCATAGGCGCGCGCGCGACCCTCGGCGACGATGCGGCGCAGCTCGTTGTCGCCCACCGCGTTGCCGTGCATCGGCATCTGCACGTTGAAGTGGCGGCTCTCCGGCTGGCCGCAGGAAAGGTTGACGACCAGCTCGCGCACCTGCAGGTCGGCCTGCTCCTCGGCCTGGGCGACCGCGGCACGGATCGCCTGCTCGGCCTGGTCGAGATCCACCACCGAGCCCGCGCGCACGCCGCGCGAGCGCTGGTATCCGACCGAGAGGACACGCAGCACGCCGTCGCTTTCCACGCGGCCGATAAGGCAGGTGATCTTGGTCGAGCCGACATCGAGCGCGCAGATCGGCCCCGACCGGCCGCGATATCGGCCGCGTGGGGTGGCGGGCTGGGCCGGCGCGGCGTCGAAGCCGCCGAGCGGGCGGCGCGGCACCTCGTTCATGCGCGGATCCTCCAGATCGGGCTCATCCGCGCGTCCTCCGCTGCGGCGCCGGCTCAGGCTCTTCGGGCGGCAGCGGCGCGGGACGCAGCACCATCCGGTCCGGCAGGCGCAGGTCGAGCGCGACCAGCGCGCGGTCGAGCACCTGCGTCTCGTGATGCAGCGCGATCAGCCGCTCGAGCGCGGCTGCCTCGTGGCCCTCGGGCAGCAGGACATCCGCGCCCGAGTCGAGACGCAGGTTCCAGCGCCGGCCATTCACGCGCACCGCCGCGGTGGTGCGGCGCCGCACCTCGGGGTAGGCGTCGAGCAGGCCGAGCAGCGCCTCCGCCCGCTCCGCCGCGCCCTCGCCGACGACCAGCGGCAGATGCGCGAAACGCTCGACCCCGTCGCGCAGGATCACGCGCCCCTGCCGGTCGATCACCGCGAAGCGGCCGGCGCGCTGCCAGAGCGCGAAGGGCGTGCGCTCCTCGATCACGAGATGCACGTGCCCTGGGAAGCGGCGCTGCACGGAGGCGCGTGCGACCCAGTCGAGCGCCTCGAGCCGCGCGCGCACCTCGTCGAGCGAGACCGCGAGCATCGGCATGCCCTGATGCAGCCCCGAGGCGGCAAGGAGCGCGGCGGGATCCGCGTTCACCCGCCCTTCCACGGTGACGCGCGCGACCGCGAGCCCAGCCCCGGCCGAGGCGGCAACGATCCCCTCCTGCACCGATGCGGCAAGGCGCGCCGGCAGGCCCAGGCGCCAGGCGAGCGCGCCCGCGCCGAAGGCCGCGAGCGCGATCCCGCCGATCGTGAGGGCGCGCGCGAAACGGCGTGCGCGCTTGAGCCAGAGCCTCAGCCGGCCCGGCCGCCGCGGCTCGGTGCGGGTGCTCAGGCGCCGCATCGCGCCTCCTTCACCATCCAGGCGCAGAGTGCCGGGAAGGGTATGCCGAGATGCGCCGCCTGCTCGGGCAGGAGCGAGGTCGGGGTCAGGCCGGGCTGGGTGTTCACCTCCAGCAGCACGAGCCGGCCGGGCTCGCCCTCGGTGTCGTCGTAGCGCAGGTCGGCGCGCGTCGCGCCGCGGCAGCCGAGCGCCTGGTGCGCGCGCAGCGCGATGTCGAGGGCGGCTTCATAGGCGTCGGGGTGGATCTGCGCCGGCAGCACGTGGCGCGAGCCGCCGGCGGCATACTTGCTCTCGTAGTCGTAGAAGGCGCCGGCCGCGGCGATGATGTCGGTGACGGCGAGCGCGCGGTCGCCCATCACGCCGACCGTGAGCTCGCGGCCCGGGATGTAGGTCTCGGCCATCGCATGGGCGCCGTAGCGCCAGTTGCGCGCGATCTCGGCACGGCGGTTGTCGCCGTTGCGCACGATCTCCACGCCGACCGAGGAGCCCTCGTTCACCGGCTTGACGACATAGGGTGTGGGCAGCGGGTGCGCAGCGGCGAACTCCTCGCGCGTCACCAGCCGATGGCGCGCGACCGGCAGACCGGCCGCGGCGAAGGCCGACTTGGCGGCGACCTTGTCCATCGCCAGCGCCGAGGCGCGCACGCCGGAGTGCGTATAGGGGATCTCCAGCCAGTCCAGGATGCCCTGGATGCAGCCGTCCTCGCCGAAGCGGCCGTGCAGGGCGTTGAACACGACGTCGGGGCGTGCGGAGGTCAGCGCCGCGATCAGGGCGCCGAGATCGCGCGTCACCTCGATCGGGATCACCTCGAAGCCCGAATCGCGCAGCGCCGGGATCACCTGCCGGCCGGAGACCAGGCTCACCTCGCGTTCGGCCGAGATGCCGCCGTAGAGCACCGCGACCCGGCTCATCGCGTGACCTCCGCCAGCCCGCCCGCGGGGATGCCGATGCGGCGGATCTCCCACTCCAGCGTCACACCGGTGGCGGCATGGACGCGCCTTCGCACCTCCTCGCCCAGCCCCTCGATCTCGGCGGCCGTGGCACCGCCGAGATTGAGCAGGAAGTTGCAGTGCTTCTCGCTCACCTGCGCGCGCCCGCGCGTCAGCCCGCGACAGCCGGCGGCGTCGATCAGCTCCCAGGCCCGCGCACCCTCGGGGTTCTTGAAGGTCGAGCCGCCGGTGCGCGCGCGCGTCGGCTGGGTCGCCTCGCGCGCGGCGCGGATGCGCGCCATCTCCGCCGCGATCGTCGCGCGATCGCCCGGGCGGGCGCGGAAGCGCGCGCGCGTGACGACCGCGCCGGGCGGCAGGCGGGCGCTGCGATAGGCGAAGGCGAGGGCAGCGGCCTCGAGGCGGACGCGCGCGCCGTCGCGCGTCACCACCTCGGTCCAGTCGAGCACGTCCTTCACCTCGACGCCGTAGGCGCCGGCGTTCATCGCCACCGCCCCGCCGACGCTGCCGGGAATGCCGGAGAGGAAGGCAAGCCCGTCCAGCCCTGCCGCAGCCGCGGTCTCGGCGACCGTGACGTCGAGCGCGGCGGCGCCGGCGATCAGCCCGTCCGGCTCGACCGCGATCGTGCCGAAGCCGCGCGCGAGCCGCACGACCACCCCGGGCACGCCGCCGTCGCGCACGATCAGGTTCGAGCCCGCACCGATCACGGTGACCGGCACGGCGGGATCGAGCGCGGCGAGGAACGACGCGAGATCGTCCTCGTCGGCCGGGCGGAACAGCACCTCGGCCGGGCCGCCGACGCGGAACCAGGTGAACGGTCCGATCGGCGCGTCCGCCGCCAGCCGACCGCGCGCCGGCGGCATCCGCTCGATCAGGTGGGAGGGGCGCACGGCCGGCATCATGGCCCGCCACCGTTGGCGCGGCGCGGGATCGCCGCCTGGAGTGCTGCGAGCTCGCCGGGCAGGGCGTTCGCCCAGGTGGTGATCGAGCCCGCGCCGAGGCAGACGACGTAGTCGCCCGGCCGGGCGATCGCGTGCACCATCTCGGCGAGCTGCGACGGATCGGGCAGCGCGACGACGCTGCGATGCCCGCGTGCGAGCAGCCCCTCGACGAGCGCGTCGCGGTCGACGCCGGGAATCGGCTGCTCGCCCGCGGGATAGACGTCGGCGACGATCACCGTCGCCGCGTCGTTCATGCAGGTGCAGAACTCCTCGAACAGCGACTGGAGCCGCGTGTAGCGGTGCGGCTGCACCACCGCGATCACCTCGCGCGCGCCGGCCTGGCGCGCCGCCTTCAGCACCGCCGCGATCTCCACCGGGTGGTGGCCGTAGTCGTCGATCACGGTGATGCCGCCGACCTCTCCCGTGCGGGTGAAGCGGCGCTTCACCCCCTTGAAGCCGAGGAGTGCCGTGCGGATCGTGTCCTCGGGCAGCTCCATCTCCACGCCCACCGCGATCGCGGCGAGCGCGTTCTGCACGTTGTGCGCACCGAGCATCGGCAGGCGGAACGGCTTGAGCCTGCGCGTCCGCCCGGCATGGCGGTCGGAGACGACGACCTCGAAGGTGGCGCCGAGCCGATCCATCACCAGCTTGTCCGCACGCACATCGGCCTGCGGCGAGAACCCGTAGGTGACGATGCGCCGGTCGGAGAGGCGCGGGATCATCGCCTGCACCTCGGGATGGTCGAGGCAGAGCACCGCGAAGCCGTAGAACGGGATGTTGCCCACGAACTGGGCATAGCCCTCCTTCATCGCCTCGGCCGTGCCCCAATGGTCGAGATGCTCGGGGTCCATGTTGGTGACGACCGCGATCAGCGCGGGCAGGCGCAGGAACGACCCGTCGGACTCGTCGGCCTCCACCACCATCCAGTCGCCGGCGCCGAGCCGCGTGTTGGCGCCATAGGCGTTGACGATGCCGCCGTTGATCACGGTCGGGTCGAGATGCGCCGCCTCCAGCACCGCTGCGATCAGGCTCGTCGTCGTCGTCTTGCCGTGCGTGCCGCCGATCGCGATCGACCATTTGAGCCGCATCAGCTCGGCCAGCATCTCGGCGCGCCGCACGACCGGGATCAGGTGCTGGCGCGCGGCGACCACCTCGGGATTGTCGCGCTTCACCGCGGTCGAGACGACGACCACCTGGGCGTCGCCCAGGTTCTCGGCCGCGTGCCCGATCATCACGCGCACGCCCTTCTCGCGCAGGCGCCTGACCGTGTAGCCCTCGGCGATGTCGCTGCCCTGCACAGCGTAGCCGAGGTTGTGCAGCACCTCGGCGATGCCGGACATGCCGATGCCGCCGATGCCGACGAAGTGGATCGTGCCGATGGAGAGCGGCAGGGCGCGCATCAGGGGACCTCCGTCGGCGCCAGCGCGAGCACCGCGTCGGCGAGGCGCCGGGCCGCGTCGGGCCGGGCGAGCGCCGCGGCCGCCTCGGCCATGCG
>NZ_VIKA01000161.1 GCF_006704265.1 Elioraea sp. Yellowstone
AAGATCCTGCGGCCTGCCCTGCCAGCGGCGCGACGGCATCCGCCTCGTGGGCTAATCGCGCACCCAGAACTAGCCCCGCACCCACGGCCTTCGCCGGGCGCGGGGGGGATGCCGCGCGCGCGGGGTCGCCGGCGGTATCCTTGGGCAGGAGCTCGATCCGCTCGGCGCCGTGCTCGAACAGGGCGAGCTGCGCGCCGTTCAGCAGCGCCTCGCCGACGGCGGCATGCGGACCCGAGAGCGGCAGCAGGAGCGCGGCGCGCAGCTTGCCGTCCGGCCCGACCAGCGGACGCGGCGCAGCACCGAGCCCCGCTGCGCTCGGCGCCGCCACCACGGCGCCCGCGCCCGGCCGCTGCACCGGCTGGGCCGCGCAGGCGGCCAGCGCCACGGCGGCGATCGGGATGCTAAGCATCGACCAGCGACGGGACCGAGACCTCACCGATGCACCCTCCTGCCGACGAAACGAAGGGCGTTGCCGGCCCCCCGGGGACGCTCACGCTGGTGGCGACACCGATCGGCAACCTCGACGACATGCCCGCACGGGGCATCGCCGTGCTGGCCGCGGCCGATGCGGTGCTGTGCGAGGATACACGCGTCACCGCGAAACTGGCAGCCCGCCACGGCATCGCGCCGTCGCTGGCCGCGCTGCACGAGCACAACGAGGACGCGATGATCCCGCGCGTGCTCGCGCGTCTTGCGGCGGGGGAGCGGCTCGCGCTGGTCACCGATGCCGGCACGCCGCTGGTCTCCGACCCCGGCTACCGGCTGGTGCGCGCGGCGATCGCGGCGGGGCATCGGGTCACCGCCGTGCCGGGGCCGTCGGCCGCGCTCGCCGCGCTCGCCGTCTCCGGCCTGCCGCCGGCGCCGTTCCTGTTCCTGGGCTTCCTGCCGCCCAAGGCGGGGCCGCGGCGCGCGCGCATCGGCGAGATCGCGCGGCTCGAGGCGGCCGGGCTCGGCGCCACGCTGGTGCTGTTCGAGGCGCCGCAGCGGCTCGGCGCGCTGCTCGCCGATCTCGCCGCGGGCCTGGGCGGGGAACGCCCTGCGGCGGTGGCGCGCGAACTGACGAAGCTGTTCGAGGAGGTGGCGCGCGGCACGCTCGGCGCGCTGGCGGCGCGCTACGCCGGCGAGACGCCGCGCGGCGAGATCGTGGTCGTCGTCGGTCCGGCCCCGCCGCAGCCGGCAGCGGGTGATGCGATCGTCGAGGCGATGCTGCGGGACGCGCTCGCGCGAGGCCTGGGCGTGCGCGATGCCGCCGCCGCGGTCGCCACCGCCACCGGGCGGCCGCGCCGCGAGGTCTACGCGCGCGCGCTCAGAGCATCCGGCCGAGAATGATCTTCTGCACGTCCGAGGTGCCCTCGTAGATCTGGCAGACGCGCACGTCGCGCCAGATCCGCTCGACCGGGTAATCGGCGAGATAGCCGTAGCCGCCGAGCGTCTGGATCGCCACCGAGCAGATCTCCTCGGCGGCCTCGGAGGCGTAGAGCTTCGCCATGCAGGCCGCTTCCAGCGCCGGTTCGCCCGCGTCCTTGCGGCGGCAGGCGAGATGGGTGAGCTGGCGCGCCGCCTCCAGCCTGGTGCGCGCCTCGACCAGGCGGAACCGCACCGCCTGGTGCTCGATCAGCGGGCGGTCGAAGGCGATCCGTTCCTTGGCGTAGCCGATCGCGTAGTCGAGGGCGGCGCGCGCCATGCCGACGCTCTGCGCGGCGATGCCGATCCGTCCGGCTTCCAGCGTCGAGAGCGCGATCCGGTAGCCATCGCCCGCCTGCCCGACCAGGGCATCGCCCGGCACGCGCATCCCCTCGAAGGCAAGCGCGCAGGTGTCGGAGGCGTGCTGGCCGAGCTTCTCCTCGACGCGCAGGACCTTGAAGCCGGGCGTATCGGTCGGCACGACGAAGCAGGAGATGCCCTTCTTGCCGGCCTTCGGGTCGGTCACCGCGAACAGCACGCAGACCTTGGCGATGCGGCCGTTGCTGATGAACTGCTTCGCCCCGTCGATCACCCAGGAGTCGCCGTCGCGCACCGCGCGCGTGCGCAAGGCCGAGGCGTCCGAGCCCGCCTGCGGCTCGGTGAGCGCGAAGCAGGAGACCGCCTTGCCGGTCGCCATCGGGCGCAGGAAACGCTCCTTCTGCGCCGGCGTGCCGAACCGCTCGAGGATCAGGCAGGTCGGCGCGTTGTGCACCGAGACGAGGGTGGAGACCGCGCCGTCGCCGGCGGCAATCTCCTCGAGCGCCATGGCGTAGGTGAGATAGTCGAGCCCGGCTCCGCCCCATTCCGGATCGACGGTCGCGCCGAGGAAGCCGAGTTCGCCGAGCGCGGCGATGATCTCGGGCTCGATCGCGCGGGCACGCTCGCGCGCCGCCGCACCCGGCGCGAGCTTCTCGCGCGCGAAGGCTCGTGCCGTGTCGACGACGAGGCTGCGCGTCTCGGCGAGCTCCGCCGGGGTCCGTTCCAGCATGGATGTCGCTCCTCCGTCCCGGCCGAAGGCTTACTGCGCCACGGCGGGCGCCGCCACACGCCCGGGTTGCGGAGCGGCGAGATCTGCGCGCAGGGCGGCACGCCGCGCCTCCGCGCGCGCGTGGCTCGTCCGCTTCAGCGGGCCGAAGCCGCGCACGGCGAAGGGCAGCCGGACCAGCTCGATCGCGGTCGCGAGCGTCGGGGGCGAGAGATGCGCGAGTGCCGCCTCCACGTCCTGCTCGAAGGCGACAATCATCGCCCGCTCGAGGCGGCGGTCCTCCTGCCAGCGGAACGGATCGGCGAGCGTGCCGCGCAGGCGCCTGCCCCGGCGCAGCAGGCGGAAGACCGGCAGCATCCAGCGTCCGGAAAGCGCCAGCTTGCGCCGCCGCCCCGTGGCCGGATCGCGGCCGAGAAACGGGATCGGCGGCGAGAGATGGAAGGTGAGCGGGGCCTCCGGGCCGAAGGTCTCGCGCAGCGAGCCGAGGAACGCCTCGTCGCTGAGCAGACGCGCGACCTCGTACTCGTCCTTGTAGGCGAGCACGTGGAAGTATCCCTCGGCGACGGCGCGCGCGAAGGCGCCGGGCGCGCCGGCGACCTCGGCCTCGCGCGCCGCGGCGCGCTCGACCAGCGCGCGGTAGCGGCGCGCCAGCCGGTCGTCCTGGTAGCGGACCAGTTCGACGGCGCGCTCGGCGACGATGGCGTCGAGCGAGTCGGGCGCGCGCGGGGTCGCGAGCAGCGCCTCGGCGAGCTTCGGGTCGTGGCCGAGCGCGCGGCCCCAGAGGAAGGCGCGCCGGTTCACCTCCACCGCCGCGCCGTTCAGCTCGATCGCGCGCAGCAGGCTCGCCTCGCGCAGCGGCACGCGGCCGCGCTGGAACGCCGCGCCGAGCAGGATCGTGTTCATCGCCTGCGCCTCGCCGAACAGCGCCTCGGCGATGCGCGCGGCATCGAGCCAGAGCGCGGCGCCCTCGGGGATCGCCGCCTCGATCGCGCTCCGATGCAGCGCCGAATCGAGCACCACGTCCGGATCGCGCACCAGCGCGGCGACCGCGCCAAGGGTGCCGTTGCCGATGACGGCGGCATCGCGCTTCACGCGCGGCAGCACGTCGCGCCCGGCCGCGACCGCCATGTCAGCGGCCAGCATCAGGTCGGCCCCGCGCAGCGGCACACGCGCCACGTCGAGCGCGGCCTCGTCGCGCGCGACGTGGACGTGGCCGACCACCGCGCCGTTCTTCTGCGCGAGCCCCGTGAAGTCGAGCGTACGCACCGCGCGGCCCTCGAGATGCGCGGCCATGGCGACGATCGCGCCGGTGGTGACGATGCCGCCGCCGCCGACGCCGGCGAACAGCGCGCGCCACGGCCGGTCGCCGATCGTGCCGAGGGGCGGGGCGGGCAGGCTGCGCGCGAACTCCGCCTCCATCTCCAGGATGCGCGCGGCGGGCCTGGGTGGGCGGCGCGCCGTGCCGACCGTGACGAAGGACGGACAGAAGCCCTTCAGGCAGGAGAGGTCGGTGTTGCAGGTCGAGGGCGAGATGCGGCGCTTGCGGCCATAGGGCGTCTCCACCGGCTCGATCGCCACGCAGTTCGACTGCACGGTGCAGTCGCCGCAGTTCTCGCAGACGCGCTCGTTGATCACCACCGAGACCTCGGGGATCGCCATCGCGCCACGCTTGCGCTTGCGCCGCTTCTCGGTGGCGCAGATCTGGTCGTAGATGATCACCGTCACGCCCGGCAGTTCGCGGAAGCGTCGCTGCACCTCGCGCAGCGCCTCGCGGGTATGCCGTTCGGTGCCCGGGGGCAGGTCGCGCGCGGCCGGCAGGCGCGCGCCGTCGTCGGCGATCACGGCGATCCGCGTCACCCCCTCGGCGGCGAGCTGTGTTGCGATCTGCGCCACGGACGGCCCGCCATCGACCGGCTGGCCCCCGGTCATGGCGACCGCGCTGTTGTAGAGCAGCTTGTAGGTCATGCGCGCCCCGGCCAGCACCGCCTGGCGGATCGCCAGCACGCCGGAGTGCTGGTAGGTGCCGTCGCCCATGTTGACGAACATGTGCGGGATCTCGGTGAAGGGCGCGAGTCCGACCCAGGTCACGCCCTCGGCGCCCATGTGGGTCACGGTCTTCGCCCGCCCGACCTCGCCGAGGGCCAGCGTGTGGCAGCCGATCCCGCCCAGCGCCTGCGACCCGTCGGGCACAACGGTCGAGGTGTTGTGCGGACAGCCGGCGCAGAAGAACGGCGCGCGCTTCAGCGCCTCGGCCGGCGGCGGCATGTCGAGCACCGGCGGCGCGGCCGTGATGCCGAGCGTGCCGAGGAAGCGCGCGAGCGCCCCGGCGACCGTCGCGGGTGAGAACTCGCCGGCCTCGGGCAGCAGCGGGGCCCCGTTCAGCCCGCGCTTGCCGGCGATCGCGGGGCGCCTGTCGGCCGGCAGGTTGTAGAGGAGGTCGCGCGCCTGGCGCTCGACCAGGCTGCGCTTCTCCTCGACCACGAGGACCGCGCGCTTGCCGGTGGCGAAGCGGGCGAGCCCCTCGGGCTCGAGCGGCCAGGTCATCGCCACCTTGTAGAGCGCGATCCCGGCCGCGGCGGCACGATCCGGCGGCAGGCCGAGATCGTCGAGCGCCCGGATCACGTCGAGATGCGCCTTGCCGGCGGTGACGATGCCGATCGGCGCGTCGGGCCTGCCCCAGAGCACGCGGTCGAACGCGTTCGCGCGGGCGAACGCGACCGCCGCGGGCAGCCGCTCCTCGACCACGCGACGTTCGAGCTCGGCCCGCTGCCCCGGCCAGCGCAGGGTCGGGTCGAGGTTCAGCCCGTGCGGCGGGATGACGACATCCGCGGGCACCGCGTAGCGACGCGAGGACGGAACGACGAGGGTGGCCGCGCCCTCGATGGTCTCGGCGATGGTCTTGAGCGCCACCCAGAGGCCACAGAAGCGGCTCATCGCCAGCCCGGCGAGGCCGAAGGACAACACCTCCTCGACGCCGGCCGGATTGAGGACCGGCATCATCACCGCCTCGAAGATCTGGTCGGTCTGGTGCGGCAGGACCGAGGACTGCGCGGCGTGATCGTCGCCCGCCACCGCGATCGCGCCGCCATGCCTCGCCGTGCCGAAGTAGTTCACATGGCGGAGCGCATCTCCGGAACGATCCACACCCGGTCCCTTGCCGTACCAGAGGGTGAACACGCCGTCGAAGCGCTTGCCCGGGAACACGTCCACCATCTGCGCGCCCCAGAGCATGGTGGCGCCGAGATCCTCGTTCAGTCCCGGCTGGAAGCGGATGTCGTGCGCGTCGAGCAGCCGGCGCCGCTGCCAGAGCTCCTTGTCGAGCCCGCCGAGCGGCGAGCCGCGATAGCCCGAGACGAGCCCGGCCGTGCGCAGCCCCGCCATCCGGTCGAGCCGCGACTGCTCCAGGAGCAGGCGAACCAGCGCCTGGATGCCGGTCAGCAGCACCGGGGCATCCAGGTCGACGAACCGGCTCTCTAGCGTGATGGGTGCGTGACCGCTGAGCGAGTCCATGCAGCACCGTCTCCCGTCAGACCGCACCACGCGGCGCTCTATTCAGGACAGCAAGGTTAACCGAAAACCCCATGCCATGTCCTTTTCGACTTGGCCGCGCATCGGCAACGCCCGGCAATTTTGCTGCGCTGCTTCCGAAACGCCGTGTCGCGGCTGCCCGCTCACCGCGGCGGCATGCGCAGCGCGCCGTCGAGCCTGAGCGCAGCCCCGTTCAGCATCGAGTTCTCGACGACCTCGGCCACCAGGCGGGCGAACTCCTCGGGCCGGCCGAGCCGGCGCGGGAACGGCACCTGCGCGGCGAGCGACCGCTGCACCTCCTCCGGCAGCCCTGCGACCATCGGCGTGCGGAACACGCCCGGCATCACGGTGACGACCCGGATCCCCCACTCGGCGAGGTCGCGCGCGGCCGGCAGGGTGAAGCCCAGCACGCCTCCCTTGCTCGCGGCATAGGCGGCCTGGCCGATCTGCCCGTCCTCGGCCGCGATCGACCCGGCGAGCACGATCACGCCGCGCTCCCGGTCCTCGCCGAGCGGCTCGAGCGCGGCCATCGCCGCCGCCGCCGCCGTCGCGAGCCGCACCGCACCCAGGAGGTTCACCGCGACCACCCGCTCGAACAGCGCCATGTCGTGCGGCTTCGGCGTGCCGGTGGCGCGGTCGCGGCGCACGAGGCGCTGGGCGGGGGCGATGCCGGCGCAGGCGAGCGC
>NZ_VIKA01000162.1 GCF_006704265.1 Elioraea sp. Yellowstone
CCGCATGGGGCAGCGCAGGCGCAGGCGGCGGGCGCGGCGCCGCGGCGATCCCCTGCACAGCCCGCGCCGGCACGGTGAAGGCGAAGGTGCTGCCGCGTCCGGGCTCGCTCTCGAGCGTGAGCGCCCCGCCCATCAGCGCGACCAGGCGGCGACAGATCGTCAGGCCGAGACCCGAGCCGCCGAAGCGGCGCGCGATCGAGGCGTCGGCCTGGGTGAAGGGCGCGAACAGGCGCTTCTGCGCGGACGGCGCGATGCCGATGCCGGTGTCGCTGACCGCGAAGCGGAGCCCCGGTGCGCCGTCGCGCGCCGCGGCCGCCTCGACGCGCAGGGTGACGCCGCCGATCGCGGTGAACTTCACGGCATTGTCCACCAGGTTGGTCAGCACCTGGCGCAGCCGCTGCGGATCGCCCTCGACCGCCTCGGGCACGGCACGGTCGATCGCGGCGGCAAGCCCGATGCCCTTCTCGGCGGCGGTCGCGGCGAACAGGTCGAGCACGCCGTGCACCACCTCCGCCGGGCGGAACGGCACGCGGTCGAGCCTCAGCATCCCCGCCTCGATGCGGCTGATGTCGAGGATGTCGTTGACGATCGCGAGCAGGTCGCGGCCGCAGCGCTCGGCGGTCTCGGCATAGGCGCGCTGTTCGGCGGAGAGATCGGTGTCGAGCAGCAGGGCGAGCGTGCCCATCACGCCGTTCATCGGCGTGCGGACCTCGTGGCTCATCGCGGCGAGGAAGTCCGACTTGCTGCGGTTCGCCCGCTCGGCGGCGCGGCGCGCGCGCCTCTCGCCCTCCTCGGCGCGCCGGCGCGCGGTGACGTCGTGCTGGATGCCGACATAGGCGATCGGCCGCCCGTCGGGACCGGGCACGGGGGCGATGCGCAGCTCGTTCCAGAACCGCGTGCCGTCGCGGCGGTAGTTGACCAGTTCCAGCGTGATCGGCTCGCCGGCCGCGATCGCGCCGCGGATGCGCGCGACCGCGCGCGGATCGGTGCCGCGGCCCTGCAGGAAGCGGCAGTTGCGCCCCAGCACCTCCTCGGGCGGGTAGCCGGTGATCGCCGAGAAGGCGGGGTTGAGGAAGACGATCGGGCAGTCGGGCCGGCCGGGATCGGCGATCGTCACCCCGGTCGGCGCCGCGGCGATCGCGGCGGCGAGCAGGCCGATGCCGGCCGCGCGCGCGTCGAAGTCGGCGAGCGCCGCATTGCCCGCGGCGCGGGCGGGCTCAGCGGTCGTAGGCGACGAGCGCGTCGAACGGGACATCGAGCTTCGCCCTTCCGTTCAGGAAGGTCAGTTCGATCAGCGCCGCCGCCCCCGGCACCTCGGCGCCGAGCTTGCGGAGCAGCGTGATCCCCGCCGCCATGGTGCCGCCGGTGGCGAGCAGGTCGTCCACCACCACGACGCGGTCGCCGGGCTTCACCGCGTCCGCCTGGGCCTCGATCCGGTCGGTGCCGTATTCCAGCGCGTAGTCGTGCCCGACCGTGGGCCCGGGCAGCTTGCCCTTCTTGCGCAGCATGATGAAGCCGCAGCCGAGCCGGAGCGCGAGCGGCGCGGCGACCAGGAAGCCGCGGCTCTCCACCCCCGCGATCAGATCCGGCAGATGGCGCGCGACCAGGCGCGCCATCCGCCGCATCGCCACCTGCCAGGCGTCGGCGTTCGCGAGCAGGGTCGAGATGTCGTAGAACAGGATGCCGGGCTTGGGAAAGTCGGGGATGCTGCGGATGTGGTCCTTGATGTCCATGCCGTGCCTGTCCTCGCCTGCCGCGCCGCAACCTTAGAGGAGGCCCGGCCGACGGGGCAACGCGCCCGGATCGCGGCGCGACGCGGAACCTTCATCTCGCTGTCACCGTCGCGTAACATGGTGCGGCTACACGCCGCGAGGCCCACGACAGGGAGAGACGACAGATGCACCGCAGGACCCTTCTCGCCGGCGCCGCCCTGGCGCTGGCCGCAGCGGCTCAGCCCGCCGGCGCGCAGACGCGCACCGAGATCCAGTTCTGGTACGGGCTCGGCGGCGCGCTCGGCGAGCGCGTCCAGGAGCAGGTCGCGCGCTTCAACGCGAGCCAGGACCGCTATACCGTCACCGCCACCTTCCGCGGCAGCTATGTCGAGGTGATGACCGGTGCGATCGCCGCCTGGCGCGCCGGCAACCCGCCGCACATCGCCCAGGTCTTCGAGGTCGGCACCGCGACGATGATGGCCGCCGGGCCCGCCATCAAGCCGGTCTGGCAGCTCGCCCAGGAGTCCGGGATCGCGATCGACCCGGCGAAGTACCTCGCCGGCGTGCGCGGCTACTACAGCGACACCCAGGGACGGCTCGTCTCGATGCCGCACAACTCCTCCTCGGCGCTGATGTGGGTCAACCTCGACGCGTTCGAGAAGGCCGGCGTGCGGGAGATCCCGCGCACCTGGCGCGAGGTCCGCGCGGCGGCGGAGAAGCTGAAGGCCGCCAACGCCACGCCCTGCGTCATGACCACCACCTGGCCGACCTGGGTGATGTTCGAGCAGCAGTCCTCGATCCACGATGTCGGCCTCGCCACCAAGGCGAACGGGTTCGGCGGCATGGACGCGGAGCTGAACCTCACGCATCCGTTCTTCCTCAAGCACGTGCAGTTCCTCGCCGACCTGCAGCGCGACGGGCTGTTCCGCTACGGCGGGCGGGACGGCGCCGCCGGCAACCTGTTCCCCTCGGGCGAGTGCGCGATCAGCTTCGGCTCCTCGGCGGCGCGCGCGCAGATCGAGCGCGACGCCAAGTTCCGCTGGGCCTCCGTGCCGCTGCCCTACCACGACGACGTGATCCAGACCCCGCGCAACGGCGTGATCGGCGGGGCGAGCCTGTGGGCGCTGACCGCGCGCAACCGGACGCCGGCCGAGTACGCGGCGGTGGCGGCGTTCTACGCCTTCATCAGCCGGCCCGAGGAGGACCAGTGGTGGCATCAGGTGACCGGCTACGTGCCGCTCACCCTCGCCGCCTACGAGAAGGCGAAGGCCGAGGGCTACTACGAGCGCAACCCCGGCGCCGATGCGGCGATCATCCAGCTCAGCCGCGCCGAGCCCACGCCGAACAGCCAGGGCTTCCGCCTCGGCGGCTTCGTCGAGATCCGCAACATCATCCAGGAGGAGCTGGAGAAGGTGTTCCAGGGCCAGCAGACCGTGCCGCAGGCGCTGGAGACGGCGAACCGGCGCGGCAACGCGGTGCTGCGGGCGTTCGAGCGCGCCAACCGCTCGTGACCGGGAACGCCGCCTGAGAAGAGGGGCAGGCCGTTCCGGTCCCGGAGCAGCCTGCCCGATCCGGCCGATGCGCAAGCGCGTCATCTTCAGCGACAAGGGCCTGCCCTACCTGCTGCTCGCGCCGCAGCTCGCGATCACCTTCGTGTTCTTCTTCTGGCCGGCCGGGCAGGCGATCTGGTTCAGCTTCCTGCGCCAGGACGCGTTCGGCATCCGCACCACCTTCGTCGGGCTGGAGAACTTCGCCGCGCTGCTCGAGGACCCGCTCTACCTCGCCTCCGCCTGGAACACGGCGGTGTTCTCGTTCTGGGTCACGCTGGTCTCCATGGCGGTGGCGCTCGGCCTCGCGGTGCTGGCCGACCGGCACATCCGCGGCGCCGGGGTCTACAAGACCCTGCTGATCTGGCCCTATGCGATCGCGCCCGCGGTCGCCGCGGTGCTGTGGATCTTCATCGTCCACCCCCAGGTCGGCCTGCTGGGCCGGTTCCTGAACGGCATCGGCATCGCCTGGGACTACAAGCTGGACGGCGGCCAGGCGATGCTGGTGGTGATCGTCGCCTCGGCCTGGAACCAGATCCCCTACAACTTCCTGTTCTTCCTCGCCGGGCTGCAGTCGATCCCGCGCTCCGTGCTGGAGGCCGCGGCGATCGACGGCGCAGGCCCGCAGCGGCGGTTCTGGACCGTGATCTTCCCGCTCCTTTCGCCCACCACCTTCTTCCTCCTGGTGGTCAACATCGTCTTCGCCTTCTTCGGCACCTTCGGCGTGATCGACGCGCTGACCAAGGGCGGCCCGGCGAAGGCGACCGAGACGCTGATCTACAAGGCCTACATCGACGGTCGGGTGAACCTCGATCTCGGCTCGTCCTCGGCGCAGTCGGTGGTGCTGATGCTGGCGGTGATCCTGCTCACCGCGATCCAGTTCCGCTACATCGAGCGCAAGGTCCACTATTGATGCGGGGCGGAGGGTGATGCACGGTCCGATCGACGCCGCGCGGCTCGCCGCCGCCGAGCGCGCGGCCGTGCGGGCCGAGGCGGCGCGCCGGCGCACCGACATCGTCACGCATGCGATCCTCGCGCTCGGCGTCGTGCTGTTCGCCCTGCCGATCTGGATCGTGCTGATGGGCTCGACGCACGATGTCGGCACGATCGCCCGCGGCGAGGTGCCGCTGCTGCCGGGGCCGCACGCGGTCGAGAACTACCTGACCGCGCTCGGCGAGGGCTCGGCCCGCACCACGCGCGTGCCGGTGGCGCTGATGATGCTCAACAGCCTCGTGATGGCGCTCTTGATCACGGTGGGCAAGATCGCGATCTCGCTCGCCTCCGCCTATGCGGTGGTGTTCTTCAGCTTCCCCGGGCGGATGGTGGCGTTCTGGTCGATCTTCATCACGCTCATGCTGCCGGTCGAGGTGCGCATCTTCCCGACCTTCAAGGTCGTCTCCGATCTCGGCATGATCAACACCTACGGGGGCCTGATCATCCCGCTGATCGCCTCCGCTACGGCGACGCTGCTGTTCCGCCAGTTCTTCCTGACGATCCCCGACGAACTCGTCGAGGCGGCGAAGATCGACGGCGCCGGACCGATCCGCTTCTTCAAGGACGTGGTGCTGCCGCTCTCGACCACCAACATCGCCGCGCTGTTCGTGATCCTGTTCGTCTACGGCTGGAACCAGTATCTCTGGCCGCTGCTGGTGACCACCTCGGGCGAGGTCGAGACGATCGTGATCGGCATCGTGCGCATGATCGGCTCGGAGGCGGACACGGACTGGAACCTGGTGATGGCGACCGCGGTGCTGGCGCTCCTGCCCCCCGTGGCGATCGTCATCCTGATGCAGCGCTGGTTCGTCAAGGGCCTGGTCGAGACGGAGAAGTAGCGGCGATGGCCACACTCGAGCTCCAGGGCATCCGCAAGTCGTTCGGCGCCACCGCCGTGCTGCACGGCATCGACCTCGCGGTGGCCGAGGGCGAGATGATCGTGATCGTCGGCGCCTCGGGCTGCGGCAAGTCGACGCTCTTGCGCATCGTCGCCGGTCTCGAGACCGCGACCGAGGGCCGGGTGATCATCGGCGGGGCGGACGTGACGCGGCTCGAGCCGAAGGACCGCGACATCGCCATGGTGTTCCAGAACTACGCGCTCTACCCGCACATGAGCGTGTTCGACAACATGGCCTACGGGCTCAGGATCCGCGGCCTGCCGCGGGCCGAGATCCGGACCCGCGTGCGCGAGACCGCCGAGCTGCTCGGCATCGGCCATCTGCTCGAGCGCAAGCCGCGCCAGCTCTCGGGCGGGCAGCGCCAGCGCGTCGCGATGGGGCGGGCGATCGTGCGCGAGCCGAAGCTCTTCCTGTTCGACGAGCCGCTCTCGAACCTGGACGCCAAGCTGCGCGTGGCGATGCGCGCCGAGATCAAGCGGCTGCAGCGCCGCCTCGGCGTGACCAGCCTGTTCGTCACCCACGACCAGGTGGAGGCGATGACGCTCGGCGACCGGCTGGTGGTGATGCACGAGGGCCGCGCCGAGCAGGTGGCGACGCCGATGGAGATCTGGCGCGCCCCGGCCAACACCTACGTGGCCGGCTTCATCGGCGCACCGGCGATGAACTTCCTCGCTGCCGAGCTCGCGCAGGGCGGGGCGGCGGCGGCGCTGAAGGCGGGCGCCACCATCCCCTTCGCCGACGGGGTGCATCCCGGCGCCGACGGCATGAAGCTCACCATCGGCATCCGGCCCGAGCATGTGCAGGCCGGGTCGGGCCCGGACAGCCTGGCGCTGAAGGTCGATCTCGTGGAGCCGCTCGGCGCCGAGAGCCTGATCCACGGCGTCCTGCCCTCGGGCGAGGCGCTGACGGTGCGGATGAGCGACTGCGCGCCGGTCGCGGGGGCGGTGCTGCCGGTGGTGCTGCCGGCCGCGAGCCTGCACGTGTTCGACGCCGAGGGGCGGCGGATCGAGGCGGTCCGCCAGCGTGCGCGCCAGGCGGCGGGAGCGGGCGGAGGGGCGCGGGTCCCCTCGCCCTGAGCCGTCCGGTCCCGCGCGGCCGGCAGGCGGTGGAGCCCACGACGCCGGGGCGTTCCGGCGCGGCCGGCCGGGCCGAGGTCGGACCGGCATGGCGGGGCGGCGGCGCCAAACCGGTTGCGCGTCCCGTCTCGGCCCGGTAACACTTTCGCGCGATACGAGAACCCCATGGGAGCATCCGGGGTGAAGCGCGGATGAGCAGCACGGGCGGGCTTTCGACCCCCGTCGTCGCCAAGCCGGGGGCAGCGCGCCCGACCGCGACGGCCGCGCCCGCGCCCGCCCCGATCAGCGCCCCACACCCGAAATTGCCGGAGAGCGAGCCGATCAGCCCGCCCGCCGAGGCGCCCCCGGCCGCGCCGAGGCCGGCGCGCCGGAGGGTGGCATCGGTATAGGCGCACGCG
>NZ_VIKA01000163.1 GCF_006704265.1 Elioraea sp. Yellowstone
ACGTGGCCGTGGCCGAGGCCGAGCGCGATGCCGCGCGCGCCGCAGTCGCCGAGGCGCGGGCGGCGCGCGACCTCGCCGTCCTGGTCGCGCCGATCGACGGCACCGTGCTCGCGATCCATGCGCGCGCGGGCGAACGCGTGGGCGAGCAGGGGGTTCTCGAGCTCGCCGATCTCGGCGCGCTCGACGTCGTCGCCGAGGTCTACGAGACCGACCTGCCGCGCGTGCGCGAGGGCGCAGCCGCGGAGGTGATCGTGCCCGGCGATCCGCGGACCTACGGCGCGACGGTGGTCTCGCGCGGCTGGCTGGTCGGGCGGCAGGAGGTGGTCGGCACCGATCCGGTGGCGCGCGTCGATGCGCGCGTCGTGGAGGTGCGGCTCCGGCTCGACGAGACCGGCGCCGAGGCGCTGCGGCGGCGCACCCGCATGCAGGTCCAGGTGCGGATCCGGCCGTGAGCGGGGCGGCGCCGCGCGCGGCAGCGATCCTGCCCGCCCTCCTCGCCGCGCGCCTGGCCTGGCGCCAGCTCCGCCACGAGCCCGCGCGCCTCGCCGCCGCCGTCTCCGGCGTCGTCTTCGCCTGCCTGCTGATCTTCATGCAGCTCGGCTTCCTCACCGCGCTGTTCGACAGCGCGGTGACCGTGCAGGCCGCGCTGAACGCCGATCTCTTCCTGCTCAACCGCACCACCGAGGCGCTCTGGCGCTCCGCCCCCTTCCCGCGCGCGCGGCTCGCCCAGGCGCTCGCCCTGCCCGAGGTCGAGCGCGTGATCCCGCTCCATGTCGGCAACGCCGTCTGGCGCAACCCGATCGACGGGCAGAAGCGCACGCTCCTGCTGTTCGGCGTCGATCCGTCGGCCGGGCTGCTCGGCTTCCCGGGACTCGCCGCCGCCGAGATGGCCGAGCTCGCGCGCGGCGACGTGATCCTGTTCGACGAACGCGCCAAGCCGCAGTTCGGCCCAGTGCCGGCGCTGCTCGCCGAGCGCGGCGCGGTCGCCGCCGAGCTCGGCGATCGCCGGGTCGAGGTCGCCGGGCTGTTCGCGCTCGGCCCCACCTTCGGCACCGAGGGCCACGCGGTCGCGAGCGAGCCGACCTTCTGGCGCATCCTGCCCAACCGCGGGCCGGGCCAGGTCGATGTCGGCGCGATCCGCCTGCGCCCCGGCGCGGATGCGGAGGCGGCCGCGCGCGCGCTGCGCGCCCTGCTGCCCGCGGACGTGATGGTGCTCACCAAGGCCGGGCTGATCGCCTTCGAGAAGGACTACTGGGCGAACACCGCGCCGATCGGCTTCGTCTTCGGCCTCGGCGTGGCGATCGGCATGCTGGTCGGCTGCGTGATCGTCTACCAGATCCTGTTCAGCGACATCGCGCGCCACATCGGCGAGTACGCGACCCTGAAGGCGATGGGCTACGCCAACGGCTACCTCGTCCGCGTGGTGATGGGCGAGGCGCTGATCCTCGCCGTGCTCGGCTACATCCCCGGCTGGCTGCTCGGGCTCGGCCTCTACCGCGTCGCCAGCGCCCGGATCTTCATCCCGCTGACCATGGATCTCGACAAGAGCGTGCTGGTGTTCGCGCTGATCTTCGTCATGTGCGTGGTCTCCGGCCTGGTCGCGATCCGCAAGCTGCGCGACGCCGATCCGGCGGACATGTTCTGATGCGCGCCGTCGAGACGCGCGGGCTGGCGCATCGCTTCGGCGACGGCGAGGCCGCCAGGACCGTGCTGCACGGGCTCGACCTCGCCGTGGACGCGGGCGAGGTGGTGCTGCTGACGGGGCCGTCGGGATCGGGCAAGACCACGCTGCTCACGCTGATCGGCGGGCTGCGCGCGGTCCAGGAGGGGTCGTGCCGCGTGCTCGGCACCGAACTCGCGGGGGCCGACGAGGCGCGGCGCGTCGCGCTCCGGCGGCGGATCGGCTTCATCTTCCAGCACCACAACCTGCTCGGCTTCCTCACCGCCGAACAGAACGTCGCGATGGCGCTGGAGATCACGCCGGTCATGCCTGAGCCGGAACGGCTCGCGCGCGCCCGCGCGATGCTGGCGGCGGTGGGGATCGGCGAGAAGGCCGGGGCCTATCCCGCGACGCTCTCGGGCGGGCAGCGCCAGCGCGTGGCGATCGCGCGCGCGCTCGTGCACGCGCCGGGCCTGATCCTGGCCGACGAGCCGACCGCGGCGCTCGACGGCCGGACCGGGCACGAGACCATGACGCTGCTGCAGCGCCTGGCCAAGGAGCAGGGCCGCACGGTGTTCATCGTCACACACGATCCGCGCATCCACGACATCGCCGACCGCATCGTCGCCATGGAGGACGGCCGCATCATCGACGGCACGCGCGCGTGAGCGGCGGGCGATCCGCCGCGCGCTCGCCTTGACCTGCGTCAGTGCCGCCGGCATCACGGGACGGGCAGACGATCGGGATGACGGACGCGATGCCACACGCCGATGCCGCGCCGCGCTGGCACGCCCTCCCGGCCGAGGAGGTCTGCGCGCGGCTCGGCACGCCTCCGCACGGGCTCGACCAGGCGGAGGCCGCCGCACGGCTCGCCCGGCACGGGCCGAACCGCCTGCCCGAGCCCGCGCGCATCGGGCCGCTGCGCCGCTTCCTCGCGCAGTTCCAGAACGTGCTGATCCAGGTGCTGCTCGCCGCCGCGGCGATCACCGCGCTGCTCGGCCACTGGGTCGACACCGCCGTGATCGTCGCCGTCGTGCTGATCAACGCGCTCGTCGGCTTCGTGCAGGAAGGCAAGGCGGAGGCGGCGCTCGAGGCGGTGCGGCGCATGCTCTCGCCGCGCGCCACCGTGATCCGCGACGGCCACCGCCACGGCATCGACGCCGAAGCGGTGGTGCCGGGCGACCTCGTCGTGCTCGAGCCGGGCGACCGCGTGCCGGCCGATCTGCGCATCCTCGCCGCGCGCGGGCTCGCGATCCAGGAGGCGATCCTGACCGGCGAGAGCCTGCCCGTCGCCAAGTCGCCCGCGCCGGTCGATCCGCTCGCCCCGCTCGGCGACCGCAGCTCGCTCGCCTTCTCCGGCACCGTGGTCGCCGCGGGCCACGGGCGCGGCGTCGTGGTCGCCACCGGCGGCGCGACCGAGATCGGCCGCATCTCGGGCATGCTCGCCGCGGTCGAGACGCTGCAGACGCCGCTCCTGCGCGCGATCGCCGCCTTCGGGCGCACGCTCAGCGTGGCGATCCTGCTGCTCGCCGCGGCGACCTTCGCGGTCGGGTCGCTCTGGCGCGGCCTGCCGGCCGACGAGATGTTCCTCGCCGCGGTCGGCATCGCGGTGGCCGCCATCCCCGAGGGCCTGCCCGCGATCATCACCATCATCCTGGCGCTCGGCGTGCGGCGCATGGCGGGCTGCAATGCGATCGTGCGGCGGCTGCCGGCGGTGGAGGCGCTCGGCAGCGTCGATGTCATCTGCACCGACAAGACCGGCACGCTGACGCGCAACGAGCTCTCGGTGCGCGCGCTCGCCCTGCCCGACGGCGAGGCGGAGATCGGCGGCGTCGGCTACGTGCCGGAGGGCGACATCACGCGCGAGGGACGGACGATCTCCGCCGAGGACGATGCCGCGCTCGCCGCCATGCTGCGCGCCGCGGTGCTGTGCAACGACGCGCGGCTGCATCGCGACCGGGGCGAATGGACGATCGAGGGCGATCCGACCGACGGCGCCTTCCTGGTCCTGGCCGAGAAGGCCGGCCTCGATGCCTCGGCGATCCAGCGCCGCTGGAGCCGCACCGACGCGATCCCGTTCGAGTCCGACCACAAGTTCATGGCGACGCTGCACCACGATCACGAGGGCCACGGGCTGATCGCGGTGAAGGGCGCGCCGGAGGTGCTGATCGCGCGCTGCGCGGAGGTCGACGCGGCGTGGCAGACACGGCTCGAGGCGCTCGCCGAGCGCGGCTACCGCCTGATCGCGGTCGCCGCGCGCCCGACCGCGCACGACCATCTCACGCTCGCCTTCGACGACATCCGCGACCTCGAGCTTCTGGGCGTGGCTGCCCTGATCGATGCCGCCCGCGAGGAGGCGATCGCGGCGGTCGCGGAATGCCGCCGCGCCGGCATCGCCGTGACGATGATCACCGGCGACCATGCCGGCACGGCGACCGCGATCGCGCGCGAGGTCGGGATCGAGGTCGCGGGCGGCGCGCTCACCGGGGCGGAGCTCGACGCCATGGACGACCGCGCGCTCGCCCGCGCGGCCGAGCGCGTGCGCGTCTTCGCGCGCACCTCGCCCGGGCACAAGCTCAGGCTGGTGCAGGCCCTGCAGGCGCGCCGCCACGTGGTGGCGATGACGGGCGACGGCGTGAACGACGCGCCGGCGCTGAAGCGCGCCGATATCGGCGTGGCGATGGGCAGGAGCGGCACCGAGGCGGCGAAGGAGGCGGCCGGGATCGTGCTCGCCGACGACAACTTCGCCACCATCGCCGCGGCGGTGCGCGAGGGCCGCACGATCTACGACAATCTCCAGAAGACGCTGCTGTTCATCCTGCCGACCAATGGCGGCCAGGCGATGACCGTGGTCGCGGCGGTCATACTCGGGCTCGCCGTGCTGCCGATCACGCCGGTGCAGATCCTCTGGGTGAACCTGGTGGTGGCGGTGACGCTCGCGCTCGCGCTCGCCTTCGAGCCGGCCGAGCCCGATGTGATGACGCGCCCGCCGCGCATGCCCGACGAGCCGATCCTCTCGGTGCTGCTGGTCTGGCGGGTCGCCCTGGTCTCCGCCCTGCTCGCCGCGGCCTCGATCGGCGCCTTCCTGGCGGAGCACGGCGCCGGCGAGCCGGTCGAGACCGCGCGCGGCGCGGCGGTGACGGCGCTGATCGCCGGCCAGGCGGCCTATCTGTTCAACGCGCGCTTCTTCCGCCGCTCCAGCCTCTCGCGCGACGGCGTGACCGGCAACCGCGCGGTGCTGGTGGCGATCGCGCTGATCGTCCTTCTCCAGGGGCTGTTCCTGTACGCGCCGCCGATGCAGACGCTGTTCACCGTCGCCCCGCCCGACCTCTCGGGCTGGCTGCTGGCACTCGCCGCCGCGGTTGTGGTGTTCGGCGTGGTCGAGATCGAGAAGGCGCTGATGCGGCGCGCGCCGCCCAGAACGGTTTCCACATGAGTGGAAACCGCTCCGGTCATTCCCTGCGAGGATCGTCACGCACACGGCTCAGTCCAGCCGTGTGCGATCTGCTCTACGCCGTCCGGCCGCCGTCCACCGGAAGCAGGATCCCCGTGATGAAGCTGGAGGCCGGATCGGCCAGCCACACCGCGGCATTGGCGATGTCGGAAGGCTGGCTCATCCGCCCGATGGGGATGGTGGCGATGAACCTCGCACGGTTCTCGGGCGTGTCCTCCGTGCCCATGAACTCGGTCAGCAGCGCGGTGGCGCCCATCACCGGGCAGATCGCGTTGACGCGGATGTTGTCCTTGGCGAGCTCCTGCGCCATCGACTGCGTGATGACGTTCACGGCCCCCTTGGTGCCGTTGTACCAGGTGAGGCCCGGGCGCGGGCGGATGCCGGCGGTGGAGGAGATGTTGATGATCGAGCCGCCCCTGCCCTGGCGCCGCAGCACCGGCAGGCAGGCCTGCGTCATCCAGTAGATCGACTTCACGTTGACCGCGTAGACGCGGTCGAACTCGGCCTCGGTGACCTCGAGGATCGGCTTGTTCCGGTGCGTCGTGCCGGCGTTGTTCACCACGATGTCGAGGCTGCCGAAGGCGTCGAGCGCGCGGTCCACCATCGCTTGGCAGTCGGGCCCCTTGGAGACGTCGCCGCCGATCGCGACCGCACGATTGCCGAGCTCGCCCGCGACGCGCCGCGCGCCCTCGAGGTTGAGGTCGGCGACCACCACCTTGCAGCCCTCGGCGGCATAGGCGCGCGCGATCCCCTCGCCGAAGCCCGAGGCCGCCCCCGTCACCACCGCCACCTTGCCCTCGAGCCGCATCGCGCCGTCTCCTCCGTCCGTTGCGGTGCGGACGCTAGGGCTGGTGCGGCCCACCCGCAAGCGGGGTCACGCGCGGTAGAACGCGGCCGCGGTGTCGTGCAGGACCGCGCGGGCGAGCGCGGGGCCGAGCACATGTTCGATCAGCGCGATGTCGGCATCGGCGAAGGGGCGGTCCGCGCGGGTCGACGGCAGGTCGGTCCCGGCCATCAGCGCATCGGGCGCCGCCTTCGCGATGGCCTCCAGCGCGGCCGCCGGGTCGAGCCGGACGCGGCCGAACCCGGTCGCCTTCACCTTGGCCCCCGCGCGGGCGAGGTCGCAGGTCACGGGCAGCCCGGCCTCTGTCAGGCCGAGATGGTCGATGACGATCCGCAACCGTGCCAGCGCCTCGACATGCGGCGCGAGACCGGCCGCATCCGTGTAGATCTCGGCATGCAGGCCGTGCGCGGCGGCGCGGCGCGCGTGATCGAGCATCGTCCCGATCGTCCAGGCGGGATCGCGGTAGAGATTGAAGCGCAGGCCGCGCACGCCGGACGCCGCCAGGGCGGCGAGCGCCGCATCGTCGCGCGCCGGATCGGCCGCGGCGACGACGACGAAGCGCGGGCCGAGCGCGCTCTCGACCGCGGCGGCCAGCACGCGTGCCATCTGGTCGGTCGAGCCGCCGGCCGCCCAGGGCACGAT
>NZ_VIKA01000164.1 GCF_006704265.1 Elioraea sp. Yellowstone
ATCCGCCGCTCCCGCTCTCACCAGCAGCAGCGAATCAGCCCGCAGCCGTCAGCGCCAGGGGTTTTTCGAGGTGTCCGCTAGTCCTCCACAGGTCGCGCGCGCAGCATCTTGATGCGCGCGCGCCGTTGCTTGCCCTCCAGGCGCTCGCGCCGCGACGCCGGCGTCGGCCTGGTGGGGCGGCGCGGTACCGGCGGTTCCGCCGCCGCGCGCAGGATCGCGACCAGGCGCGCGAGCGCGTCCGCGCGGTTGCGCGCCTGGTCGCGGAAGCGTTGCGCGCTGATCACGATCACGCCCTCGCGCGTCAGACGCCGCCCGGCGATCCGCGCGGCGCGCGCCTTCACCGCCGCCGGCAGCGACGGGCTGGCGGCGAGATCGAAGCGCAGCGCGACCGCCGAGGAGACCTTGTTGACGTTCTGCCCACCGGGGCCGCCGGCGCGCACGAAGCTCTCGACGATCTCGTCGCGGCGGATCGACAGGGCCGGCGTGACGACGATCGTGCCGTCATCCTCGCTCATGTCACGCCGCGCGCAGGAGCCGCACCGGCGCGCCCGCACGCCAGGCGGCAATGCACTCCACCATGTCCTGGTAGAACGTCCGGTAGGTCCCCTCGGTGACGAAGCCGAGATGGGGCGAGAGCACCACGTTGTCGAGCCCGCGCAGCGGATGCTCCGGCGGCAGCGGCTCGACGTCGTAGACGTCGAGCCCGGCGCCGGCGATCCTGCGCTCGCGGAGTGCGGCGATCAGCGCCGCCTCGTCGACGATCGGCCCGCGCGAGGTGTTCACCAGGAAGGCCGAGGGCTTCATCAGCGCGAGCTCGGCCGCGCCGACCAGCCCGCGCGTCCGCTCGCCGAGCACGAGATGGATCGAGACCACATCCGCCTCGCGGAACAGCGTCGCCTTGTCGGCATAGGCCGCGCCGCCGGCTTCCGCGCGCTCGGGCGTGAGGTTCGGGCTCCAGGCGAGCACGCGCATCCCCAGCGCGCGGCCGAGCTCGGCCATGCGGCTGCCCATCCGCCCGAGGCCGAGGAGGCCGAGCGTGCGACCGTGCAGCGTGGTGCCGACCGTGCGCTGCCAGAGCCCCCGGCGCATGCCGCGGTCCTCGAAGGCGAGATGGCGTGCGCAGGCGATCATCAGCCCGAGCGCCAGCTCGGTGGTCGCGTAGTAGGAATCGCCGCCGCGCGTGTGCGTCACGGTGACGCCGCGCGCCTGCGCCGCGGCGAGGTCGAGCGTGCGGTTGTGCGCACCCGTCACCACGATCAGCTTCAGCCTCGGCAGGCGTGCGAGCAGCTCCGCCGGAACCGGCATGCGCTCGCGCAGCAGGCAGATCACGTCGAACCCGGCGAGAGCCTGGGCCGCCTCGTCCACGGTCGCGAGGTTGCGGTCGAACACGCTGACCGCGCAGTCGGGGCCGAGACCGGACCAGTCGGCCATGGACAGGGCGACGCGCTGGTAGTCGTCCAGCACGGCGATCTCGAGCATCGGGTGATCCTCCTCGGCAGCGGCACGACCCGCCCCGTGGAGGATCGTCGCGCGCCGGTCAATCCCCCGCCGCGGCGAGCGCCGGATCGGCGGCCAGCGGCACGGGCAGGTACCTCACGTAGTCCTTCGGCACGACCTGCCAGAACCGGCGCTTCTCGCGCGCCCAGTCGTTCAGCAGCGAGGCCGCGTAGCGCGAGTTCGTCTCCGCCGCGTGCCGGGCGACGAGGTCGCGCGCGACCGCCTCCCAATGTGGGTGGGCCAGCCGCTGCCAGAGCACGTGCTCGGGGTTGATGCGCGCCTCGAGCACCTCCTCGGGGTCGTAGACGAAGGCCATGCCTCCGGTCATGCCGGCGGCGAAGTTGTCGCCCACCGTGCCGAGGATCACCACGGTGCCGCCGGTCATGTACTCGCAGCCGTTCGAGCCGCAGCCCTCGACGACCGCGATCGCGCCGGAATTGCGCACGGCGAAGCGTTCGCCCGCCTGGCCGGCGGCGAACAGGTATCCTGCGGTCGCGCCGTAGAGCACGGTATTGCCGATGATGGTGTTCTCGTTCGACCGCAGGGTGGAGGAGGGTGGCTGGCGGACGACGATGGTCGCTCCCGAGAGCCCCTTGCCGACATAGTCGTTGGCGTCGCCGAACACCTCGAGCTTCAGCCCCTGCACGGCGAAGGCGCCGAGCGACTGTCCGGCGGAGCCGCGCAGCCGCACGGTGATGTGTCCCGGCGCCAGCCCCCTCATGCCGAAGCGGCGCACGATCTTCGACGACAGCTTGGCGCCGATCGTGCGGTAGGTGCTGCGGATGTTGTACTGGAGCTGCATCTTCTCGCCGTCGCGGAACAGCGGTGCCGCGTCGGCGATCATCTGCGCGTCCAGCGTCTCCGGCACCTCGTTGCGCCCCTCCAGCGTGCAGTAGGGCGCGTGCGGGCCGGGATCGGCCTGCACCAGGATCGGGTTGAGGTCGAGGTCGTCGAGATGGTCGCCGCCGCGGCTCACCTGGTGGAGGAGGTCAGTGCGCCCGACCACGTCGGTGAGCCTGCGGAAGCCCAGCGAGGCGAGGATCTCGCGCACCTCCTCGGCGATGAAGCTGAACAGGTTGATCACCTTCTCCGGCGTGCCCTCGAACTTGGCGCGCAGGCGCTCGTCCTGGGTGCACACGCCCACGGGGCAGGTGTTGGAGTGGCACTGGCGCACCATGATGCAGCCCATCGCCACCAGCGCGGCGGTGCCGATGCCGAACTCCTCCGCGCCCAGCATGGCCGCCATCACCACGTCGCGGCCGGTCTTGATGCCGCCGTCGGTGCGCAGCTTCACGCGGTGGCGCAGCCGGTTCAGCATCAGCACCTGGTGCGTCTCGGAGAGCCCCATCTCCCAGGGCGCGCCGGCATACTTGATCGAGGATTGCGGGCTGGCGCCGGTGCCGCCGACATGGCCCGAGATCAGGATCACGTCGGCCATCGCCTTGGCCACCCCGGCGGCGATCGTGCCGATCCCGGACCGCGCCACCAGCTTCACGCAGACCGAGGCGTCGGGGTTGATCTGCTTCAGGTCGTAGATGAGCTGGGCGAGATCCTCGATCGAGTAGATGTCGTGGTGCGGCGGCGGGCTGATCAGCGCGATCCCCGGCGTGGAGTGGCGCAGCCTCGCGATCACCTCGCTCACCTTGAAGCCCGGGAGCTGGCCGCCTTCGCCGGGCTTCGCGCCCTGCGCGATCTTGATCTCGATCTCGCGGCAGTTGTTGAGGTACTCGGCGGTGACGCCGAAGCGCCCCGAGGCGATCTGCTTGATCGCGCTGTTGGCGTTGTCGCCGTTCGGCCGCGGGCGCGCGCGCGCGGGGTCCTCGCCGCCCTCGCCGCTGTCCGACTTGGCGCCGATCCGGTTCATCGCGATCGACAGCGTCTCGTGCGCCTCGGGGGAGAGGGCACCGAAGGAGATGCCGGGCGAGACCAGCCGCTTGCGGATCTCGGTGACGGATTCCACCTCCTCGACCGGGATCGCCTTGCGCCCCTCGGTCTTGAAGTCCAGGAGGTCGCGCAGCGCGATCGGCGGCAGCTTGCGCACGGCCTCCGCATAGCGCTTGTAGGTCTGGTAGCTGTCGGTCGCGACCGCCTGCTGCAGGAGATGGATCAGCGGGCCGGCGAAGGCGTGCGCCTCGCCCGACCGGCGGAGCTTGTAGAGCCCGCCCACCGGCAGCGTCACCACGTCGGTGTTCCAGGCCTTCTCGTGCAGCGCCACCACCTTGCGCGCGATGCCGTTCAGGCCGATGCCGGAGATGCGGCTCTGCATGCCGGGGAAGAACTCGGCGACCAGCGCGCGCGACAGCCCGATCGCCTCGAAGTTGTAGCCGCCGCGATAGGACGAGAGCACGCCGATGCCCATCTTGCTCATGATCTTGAGCAGGCCCTTGTCCAGCGCCTTCCTGTAGCGCTGGATCGCGGTCTTGAGCGGCATCTCGCCGAACAGCCCGCGGCGGTGGCGGTCGGCGATGCACTCCTGGGCGAGCCACGGGTTCACCGTGGTCGCGCCGACGCCGATCAGCACTGCGACGTAATGGACGTCGATCGCCTCGGCGCAGCGGACGTTGAGCGAGGTGAAGGTGCGCAGGCTCTGCTTGACGAGATGCGTGTGCACGCCGCCGGTGGCGAGGATCATGGGGATCGCGCAGCGGTCTGGGCCGACCTTCTCGTCGGTCAGGATCACGTGCGCGGCGCCCGCGCGCACCCCCTCCTCGGCCTCGCGGCGGATGCGCTCGATCGCGCGGCGGAGACCGGCCGCGCCCTCGGCCGGGTCGAAGGTGCAGTCCACCTCCACCGCGTTGCGGCCCATGTAGCTGCGCATCGCCCGGAACTCGGCGGTGGTGAGCACGGGGCTCTCGAGCTGGAGGAGGTCGCACTGGGTCGCGTCCTCGTCCAGCACGTTGCCGAGATTGCCGAGCCGCGTCTTGAGCGTCATCACCCGCGTCTCGCGCAAGGAGTCGATCGGCGGGTTGGTGACCTGGCTGAACATCTGCCGGAAGTAGTGCGAGAGCGGCCGGTACTGGTCGGACAGCACCGCGAGCGGGGTGTCGTCGCCCATGCTCCCCGTGGCCTCGTTCGCCTCCTCCACCATCGGGTGGAGGATCATCTCGAGCTCCTCGAGGCTGAGCCCGGCCGAGACCTGCAGGCGGCGCAGCGCCTCGCCCTGGAACTCCACGGGCTCCTCGGCCTCCGACTTGATCAGCGCGTCGAGATGGGTCGTGCGCCGCGTCCAGGCGGCGAAGTCCTCGCGGCCCGCGAGCATGTCCTTGAGCGCGCGGTCGTCGTAGAAGCGCGGCGCATCGAGATCGACGGCGATGCACTGGCCCGGGCCGACCCGGCCCTTGGCGACGATCTCGTCCTCGCGAAGCTTCACCATGCCGGTCTCGCTGCCGACGATCAGCAGCCCGCCCTGCGTGATCGTGTAGCGCATCGGCCGCAGCCCGTTGCGGTCCATCCCGGCGATCACCCAGCGCCCGTCGGTGCCGCAGATCGCCGCGGGTCCGTCCCACGGCTCCATCACCGCGTTGCAGTAGAGGAACAGCGCGCGGTGGCTCTCCGGCATGGTGGCGTTGTTGCCGATGCTCTCGGGGATCATCAGCGCCTTCGCCATCGGCGCGTCCCGCCCCGCCCGCACCAGCACCTCGAACACGTTGTCGAGGATCGCGGTGTCGGACCCGCCCACCTGGATCACCGGCTTGATGTCGTCCATGTACGGGTCGAGTGCGGGGGCGGCGAGCCGCGTCTCGTGGCTCTTCATCCAGTTCACGTTGCCCGAGAGCGTGTTGATCTCGCCGTTGTGCGCGAGCATGCGGAACGGCTGGGCGAGCCGCCAAGTCGGGAAGGTGTTCGTCGAGTAGCGCTGGTGGTAGATCGCAAACCGCGAGACGAAGCGCGGATCGAGCAGGTCGGGATAGAATTCGGTGAGGTGCTCGGCGAGGAACATCCCCTTGTAGATCACCGAGCGCGCCGAGAGCGAGCAGATGTAGAGGTCGGGGATCTGCGCCGCGATCGCCGCCTTCTCGATGCGCCGGCGGATCACGTAGAGGTCGCGGTCCTGCACCGCGATCTCGCGCGCCTGCGGATCGAACACCAGGATCTGCTCGATCTCCGGGCGGGTGGCGTTCGCCTTCTCGCCGATGCAGGCGACGTCGATCGGCACCTGGCGCCAGCCGTAGATGCCGTAGCCGAAGGCGAGGATCTCGGTCTCGACGATCTGGCGGCAGCGTTCCTGCGCGGAGAGATCCGTCTTGGGCAGGAAGATCTGGCCGACGATGATGGGCCCCGGCCTGAGGCTGTCGCCGCCGCGCAGCACGGCCTCGGCGAAGAAGTCGCGCGGGATCTCGACATGGATCCCCGCGCCGTCGCCGGTCTTGCCGTCGGCATCCACCGCGCCGCGGTGCCAGACCGCCTTCAGCGCGTCGATGCCGGCCTGCACCACCGCGCGGGAGGGCTTGCCGTCGAGCGCTGCGACCAGGCCGACGCCGCAGGCATCGTGCTCGGCGAGATCGATCCCCGCCGCGGCGAGCCGGGCGGCGTTCGCGCGATAGTCCTGGGCGAAGCGGTCGTCGCGGATCATGCCGTCCATCCTCGGGCCCTCAGAACTTCAGGTCGCGCAGCCTGGCATCGGCGGCTGCCGCCAGCGCCTCCTCGGCGACCTTGCGCAGCCACTCGCCGCTCATGCGGTCGAGCTCGAAGGTGACCATGCGCAAGGCACCCTCCATGCGCTGGTCGAGATTGAGCTCGAGGAAGCGGCGCATGATGTAGAGCTCCTCGGCGGTGAAGCCGCGCACGAGCGGCTCGAGGCCGAGCACGATCAGCTGGTCCAGCCGGTCGCGCACGGCAGGCACGATCGCCGCCTCGACGGCGCGGCGCACATCCGCCTCGCGCCCGGGATTGCGCTCGTTGAGGTGCAGGCGCATCGCCTCGGCCATGGCGGGCAGGCCGCCGACGAGCTGGTCGCGCAGCCCGGCGGCGAGCACCAGGGCGCGGGCCTCGGCCTCGGCGGTGGCGGCCGGCTGGCCGGGTTGCGCGGCCAGGGCGGCGG
>NZ_VIKA01000165.1 GCF_006704265.1 Elioraea sp. Yellowstone
TTGGCCTCGAGCAGGACCGCGCCGATCAGGCGCAGGATTGACTGCTCGGAGGGGAAGATGCCGACCACGTCGGCGCGCCGCTTCACCTCCTTGTTCAGCCGCTCCAGAGTGTTGACCGAGTGCAGTTTGGTCCGGTGCTGCGCCGGGAACGCCATGTAGGCGAGCACGTCGTCCTCGCTCTCGTCCATCAGCAAGCCGAGCTTCGGCCAGCGCGGCCGGACCTGGTCGGCGACGTGGCGCCAGGTCCGCCGGGCGCTCTCCTGGTCGGGCTGCAGGAAGGCCTAGCGCAGCGCCGCGGCGACCATCGTCTGCTGGCCCTTTGGCACGTGCGCCAGGGCGTTGCGCATCCAATGCACGCGGCACCTCTGCCAGGTGGCGCCCAGCACGCGGGCGGCTGCTGCCTTCAGCCCCTCGTGGGCGTCGGAGACGACCAGCTTCACGCCCCTGAGCCCGCGCCTGACCAAGCCCTTGAGGAAGGTCGCCCAGAACGTCTCCGCCTCGGAGGGGCCGATGTGCAGCCCGACGATCTGGCGCCGCCCCTCGGCGTCGCAGGCCACGGCGATTATCGCCGCCACCGAGACCACCCGGCCGCCCTCGCCCTGGCGCAGGTAGGTGGCGTCGAGCCAGAGGTAGGGCCACTCGCCGGCGAGCGGGCGGTCGAGGAAGGCCGAGACCCGCTCGTCGATGTCCTTGCACAGCTTCGAGACGGTCGACTTCGAGATGCCGGTCAGGCCCATAGCCTGCACCAGGTCGTCCACCCGCCGGGTCGAGACCCCGCCGATCCATGCCTCCTGGATGACGGCCACCCGCGCCTTCTCGGAGATCTTCCGGGGGTCGAGGAAGGGCGGGAAGTAGGAGCCCTGCCGGAGCTTCGGGATCCGCAGCTGCATCGGCCCGAGCCGGGTGTCGAGCGTGCGCTCGCGGAAGCCGTTGCGCCAGTTCAACCGCTCGCCGGTGCGCTCATAGCGCCCCGCCCCGATCACGCCCTCCACGTCGGCCTCCATCAGCATCTGCAGCACCGCCTCGGCGACGCTGCGCAGGAAGTCGCCGTCGCCGGCCTTCGCCAGCAGCTCGGCCAGTGGCAATCTGTCCTCGGTCATCGGTTCCTCGGTCGGTCGGGGGGGTGTCGCAACACCACCCTAGACCGCCTGGGCCGATGGCCACCTCGGGCCTACACTCCGACCGACGCCGGAATCTCCACCACCTCCGCGGACGCTACCGGCATCGGCGCCCGCCGCCGGCGCACGAGCGGCCGGCCGAGGTCACGCGCCGCCGTCGCAGTCGGCTGGAGGAACGTGCTGGGCCAGGGAACCCAAGATCAGCGTGCGAACCGCCTCGGGGAGCATGTTCGACGCCTCTATTGCCGCCCGAATCGACGGGATCAGTGAAGAATGGATGCGCCCGACAATCCCTTGCCGATGCGCGATCGCCTGACCTGCCATCGCCGCCTGAAGCTGCGCATCCGTCAGGGCGACCGGCGGGCCGCCGCAAAACAGATAGCTGTCGTGATCCAGAAACGGATGATGCGGATCGCGCGGTATCAGGGATGCTGCCCGGCCGGGGGCCGCGCCGCGTCATTGCCGCTGAGTTGATCCGGAACAGTATAAGGTCGTCCCCATCCGGGGCCGTCCCCATGACGACCAGAAGCTTCCATTTGCCGGATTGCCCAGTCCGCCGGTCGATTGCCTCCTGATCGAAGGCCCAGAGGACATCCAGCGGCGCGAGGGCCGATGGCCCCTCAGACATCCATCAGATGCGCGTCCTCGGAGAGCGCATCGAGGATCGCTTCCCGGTCGGGGTTGTCCTCGGCGATCATGTCCTCGTAGCGGATCAGCCCGAGGCGTGCGCGTTCCCACGCCTGATCATGGCTTGCCGCGGTGCGAGCATTGAAGGTCAGCCCCCGCGCCTTACGGAACGCCGTCTCGAGGGCTTCCCGATCGCTCAATGAGAGGTGTTCCAGTGCCGGCTGATCGTTGCCGGTCAGAATGACCCGATAGCCCTCGCGCCGCCACGGCACATCGTCTCGGCCGAGCTCGGCTAGCCAAAGGGGCTCCGCCTTGATGAGCTCATAGATTTCCAGCGGCACCGGGCCGTAGGCCATGGCCCGATAGGTCGCGCCAAAGATCGGCCGCCAGTGCGCGTTGAGGTGCGCCTTGTCGGCGAAGTAGCACGCCTTGAGGATCGTGTGCAGATCGGGGTCTCCGAGCCCGTCCTCGCGTGCCCAGAAGAGCATCTGATGGATGGCTGCGACCGCCTTCTGCGGGCGGAAGCGGAAGCGGATCGGGGCGGGCATGGCGCGGCGCCTCTCTCTCGGGATTGAGCATCTTACCGCCGGCAGCGGCCAGTTACCACGCCCCCGCCGTCCCGGCCTGCCGCGCGGTTGTCTGACGCGGGGAGGCCACACCCGGGGGGCTCGGGCGCGCACGTCCAGGGTCATCCAACGCGGGGGCGGGGATATGGGCGGGGATAGGCTTGGGCGATCGGGAAGACGTTTAGCTATATCAGCGCGTTAGGTAACATTCATGGCGGAGGGGGTGGGATTCGAACCCACGGAGCCTGACGGCTCTCCGGTTTTCAAGACCGGCGCATTCGACCGCTCTGCCACCCCTCCGCTGCGGGAACCGGACGGCGCCCGCCGCGCTATGAGTGATCGCATGAAGCCCGTGCGCACGCGACTCCTTCCCGCGACCCTCTTCGCCGCCCTCGCGGTGCCCGCGCCCGCGCAGGTGACGCCTGCGCCCGATCCGGCCGCCTCGTGGAACCTCACCGTCGAGAACGACCTCTTCGGCGGCACCGACCGCTACTACACGAGCGGGTTCCAGTTCTCCTGGTTCTCCGCCTCGGCCGACCCGCCGCGATGGCTCGCCTGGCTCGGCGACATGGCGACGCCGCTCCTGCCGCTCGGCGGGCGGCCGCGCTGGGGGCTGGCGCTCGGACAGAACATCTTCACGCCCGACGACACCCTCGCGCGCGTGCCCGATCCCGGCGACCGTCCCTATGCCGGCTGGCTCTACGGCTCGCTGATCCTGGCCTCGCACACCCGCACCGCGCTCGGCGCACTCGAGATCCAGCTCGGCGTGGTCGGCCCCGCGGCGCTCGGCGAGCAGGTGCAGAACAACATCCATGACGCGATCAATGTCGGCCGCGCCCTGGGCTGGGACCACCAGCTCAAGGACGAGCCAGGCATCAACGTGATCCTGACGCGCCAGTGGCGCCTCAACCAGCCGCTCGATCCTGACGAGGCGCGCGGCCTCGCGATCGGCCTGGTGCCGAGCCTGACGGCGAGCCTCGGCAACGTGCAGACCTACGCCTCGGCGGGGCTGATGCTGCGGCTCGGTTCGAACCTGGAGGCGGATTTCGGCCCGCCGCGCATCCGACCCTCGCTCGCCGGGTCGTCCTTCTTCCAGCCCGACGGGCTGTGGGGGTGGTACGTCTTCGCGGCCCTCGAGGGCCGCGCGGTCGCGCGCGACATCTTCCTCGACGGCAACACCTTCCGCGACGGCCCGCGCGTCGACCGCGAAGCGCTGGTCGGCGAGGGCGCGATCGGCGCGGTGCTGGTCATGCCGTGGGCGCGCCTCTCCTACACCCACGCCTTCCGCAGCCGCGAGTTCGCGGGCCAGGGGCGGATGGCGCAATACGGCTCGCTCAGCCTGTCGTTCCGGTTCTGATCCTTCACGCGGCGGCGATGAAGCCGCCACCCGGCCGCGCTACAGTCCGGCCTCCCGTCGTGGAGGCCGCCATGCGTCTCACCCGCCGCCTGCTGCTCTCCGCCGGCGCGGCTGCGCTCGCCGCGCCGGCGATCCTGCGCGCAGCCGCGCCGATCCGGCTGACGATCCTGCACAGCAACGACGTGCACAGCCGCCACGAGCCGATCAACCGGCTCGGGGCGGTCTGCCGCGTCGAGGAGCAGCGGCCGGGCGCCTGCTTCGGCGGCAGCGCCCGGCTGGCCGCCGCGATTGCCGCCGAACGGGCGGCGGCCGAGGCCGCAGGGCGGATCGTGCTGACGCTCGATGCCGGCGACCAGTTCATGGGCAGCCTCTACTACACCCACTGGCGCGGCGAGGCGGAACGCCAGGTGATGAACGCGATCCGCTACGATGCGATGGCCGTGGGCAACCACGAGTTCGACAACGGCCCGCCGGTGCTGGCCCGCTTCGCCGCCTCGCTCGACTGTCCGCTGCTCTCCGCCAACATCGACGCGGGCGAGGAGCCGAGCCTCGGCGCGCTGATCCGCCCCGCGACCGTGATCGAGCGCGGCGGCGTGCGCATCGGCGTGGTCGGGCTGACCACGGTGGACACGCCGCGCATCTCTTCGCCCGGGCCGCGCGTGCGTTTCGGCGACGAGGAGGCCGGTCTGCGCGCCGGGGTCGCTCAGGCGCGCCAATCCGGGGCCGAGGTGGTGGTGGCGCTCACCCATGTCGGGCTCGAGGCCGATCGCCGGCTTGCCGCTGCCGTGCCTGGGATCTCGGCGGTGATCGGCGGTCACAGCCACACGCTGCTGTCGAACACGGCGCCCGAGGCGGCGGGCCGCTATCCCCTGCCGGCCGCCGGCGCTGCGGGTTTCGCCGTGCCGGTGGTGCAGGCGGGCGCCTTCAATCGCTGGCTCGGCCGGCTCGATCTCGATCTCGACCGCGACGGCCGCGTGCTCTCCGCCACGGGCGATGCGCGCGTGCTCGGCTTCGCCGATCCGCGCGACCCGGCGGTCGAGGCGCTGCTCGCCCGGCTGGCCGCGCCGCTCGCCGCGCTGCGCGCACAGGTGGTGGGCAGCCTCGCCGAGGGGGTCGCGAACGCCGGATGCCGGAGCGGCGAGTGCGCGCTCGGCAACCTGGTGGCGGAGGCGATGCTGGACGCCGGACGCGGTGCGGGCGCCGTGGTCGCGCTGCAGAACGGCGGCGGGCTGCGCGCGGGATTGCCGGCGGGCGCGGTCACCTGGGGCGACGTGCTGACCGTGCTGCCGTTCTCCAACACGCTGGCCACGCTCAGGCTCAGCGGCGCCGATCTGCGCGCCGCGCTCGAGGCCGGGCTTGCCGGCGTCGAGCGCGGCGCAGGCGCGTTTCCGCAGGTGGCCGGGATGCGGCTGGTCTGGCGGGCCGATGCGCCGGCAGGCCGTCGCGTCGTCGCGGTCGAGCTGCGTACGCCGGAGGGCGGCTTCGCTCCCCTCGATGAGGCGCGGCTCTACGGTGTCGTCACGAACAACTTCCTGCGCCAGGGCGGCGACGGGTACACGGTGCTGCGCGACCGCGCGATCGACCCCTACGATTCGGGTCCGAATCTCGAGGAGGTGTTCGCAGCCTGGCTCGGCCGCCACAGCCCGGTGCGGCCGGCCACCGACGGGCGGATCGTGCGGCGTCAGTAGCGGCGGAACAGTGCCACCAGCCGGCCCTGCACCTTCACCCGGTCGGGGCCGAAGATGCGCGTCTCGTAGCGCGGATTGGCCGGCTCGAGCGCGATCGAGTTGCCGCGCCGGCGCAGCCGCTTCAGCGTCACCTCGTTCTCGTCGATCAGCGCGACCACGATCGCGCCGTTCTCGGCGGTGTCCGCGCGCCGGATGATCGCCGTGTCGCCGTCGAGGATGCCGGCCTCGATCATCGAGTCGCCCGCGACCTCGAGGGCATAGTGCTCGCCCGCGCCGCCGAGCAGGGCGGCCGGAACGTCGATCGTCTCGCTCGCGTCGCGCAGCGCCTCGATCGGCAGGCCGGCGGCGATCCGCCCGTAGAGCGGCAGCGAGACCGCCTGCGCCTCGGCCGCCTGGCGGGCGCCGGCAAGCTGGGGGGTGAAGTTGCCGCGGATCACGTTGGGCGCGAACGGCACCTGGCCCTGGTCGCGCGCGCGCAGCGCCGTCTCGGGCAGGCGGATCACCTCCAGCGCCCGGGCGCGGTGGGCGCGGCGCTGGATGAAGCCCCGCTCCTCGAGTGCGGTGATCAGCCGGTGGATGCCCGACTTGGACTTGAGCCCGAGCTCCTCCTTCATCTCCTCGAAGGACGGCGAGAACCCGGTGGTGCGGAGGTGCCGGTCGATGAACATCAGAAGCTCGTGCTGCTTGCGGGTCAGCATGACCGGCGGTTCCTCCCTCCTGCCCCAAGGCGCGGCCGCCGGAACAAACCGGCAACCACGCCGATGTTCTATGTCCGTGCTCCGCGTCGGGGCAAGCGATTTTGCGTTCCCCGGGATGCGGGAGCAGGGCCATGCTCGCGCCAGACGACAATCGACGGTGGTGGCAATCGCGCATTTCGTCGATTGCTGCGCGCGGACGCTCGGCGATAGATTTTCGTCTCCAATGATCCCGGACCGCTGCCGGGTCGGCGCGTCGTGCGGACCGTCCCGGCGCCCGGATGGCGGAGGAGTGCACCGATGCGACGATCCTCGTTCGGTCTTCGACTGTCCGCTCTGCTGCTTGCCGGTGCGGCGCTTTCGCTCGCCCCGCTGCCGGGCCTGGATGCGGGCGACATCGCCGCCTGGGCGCGTGGCGGCGGCGGGGGCGGCGGCCCCGGCGGCGGCGGGGGCGGTGGAGG
>NZ_VIKA01000166.1 GCF_006704265.1 Elioraea sp. Yellowstone
GCCCTCGACGGTGCCGGCCACACCGCGGCCCGCGGCGGCGCGGAACCCCTGCACGGCCGGCAGGGAGATCCCCTCCGCCTCGGCCGCGCGCAGCACGCCGCGCGCGAGGGGGTGCTCGCTGCCCTGCTGCAGCGCGGCGGCGAGGCGCAGCGTGTCGGGATCGCCCGCGACCGCAACGACCGAGAGGCGCCCCTCGGTCAGCGTCCCGGTCTTGTCGAACACCACCGTGTCGAGGCCGCGCGCGCGCTCGAGCGCGGCCGCGTCGCGGATGAGCACGCCGCGCTGCGCCGCCGCCCCCGTGCCGGCGACCAGCGCCGCGGGCGTGGCAAGCCCGAGCGCGCAGGGGCAGGCGATCACCAGCACGGAGACGGCATTGACGATCGCGGTGGCGTGGTCGGCCCCGGCGGCAAGCCAGCCGGTCAGGGTCACGAGCGCGATCAGCAGCACGACGGGGACGAACACCGCGGCGACGCGATCGACCAGCGCCTGCACCGGCGCCTTGGACGCCTGCGCCGACTGCACGAGCCGCATGATGCGCGCGAGCACCGTGCCCTCGCCGGCGGCGGTCACCCGGATCGTGACGAGCCCGGCCCCGTTCACCGCGCCGGCGGTGACCGGATCGCCGGGCGACTTCGCCACGGGGCGGCTCTCGCCGGTGATCAGCGCCTCGTCGGCCTCGGTCTCGCCCTCCTCCACCGTCCCGTCGGCAGGGAAGGACTCGCCGGGACGGATGCGCACGCGATCGCCGGGGCGAAGGGCTGCGGCCGGCACGCGCTCCTCGCTGCCATCCGCGGCGATCCGCGCCGCCCATTCGGGGCGCAGCCGGCGCAGCGCCTCGATCGCCTCGGCCGCGCCGTGCTTGGCGCGCGCCTCCAGCCACTTGCCGAGATGGACGAGGGCGACGACCACGGCGGCCGCCTCGAAGTAGAGCGGGCCGCCGGCGATCACGTGCCAGACCGAGAGCGCGTAGGCGGCGGTGGTGCCGATCGCGACGAGCTGGTCCATGTTGCCCGCGCGCGCGCGGAGCCCGGCCCAGGCGGCGCGATAGAACCGCGCCCCGCCCAGGAGCTGCACCGGCGTCGCGAGCGCGAGCTGGAGCCAGGCCGGCAGCAGGTGATGCCCGGCGAGATGTGCCGCCATGTCCAGCAGGAACGGCGCGGTCAGCACGAGGCAGAGCACGAGGATCGCGGTGCCGGACCCGAACCGTTGTGAAACCGGTCTGATGCCATCGGGGCGCGCCGCGTAGCCCGCCGCCTGCACGGCGGCGACCAGCGCATCCGTGTCGACGGCCCCGCGCGCGACCCGCACCTCCGCGGCGCCGGTCGCGAGGTTCACCGCGACCCCGAGCACGCCCGGCACGGCGGCGAGCGCGCGCTCGACCCGGCCCTGGCAGGAGGTGCAGGACATGCCGTCGATGTTCAGCACCAACCGCTCCTCGGGCACACCGTAGCCGGCGGCCTCGATCGCGGCGGCGATCCGCGCGGCATCGGCGAGGCCCGGATCGTAGGCGATCTCGGCGGTCTCGGCCGCAAGGTTCACGGTGGCGGTCGCCACCCCGGGCACGCCGGCAGCGGCGCGCTCGACGCGGCGCGCGCAGGAGGCGCAGGAGAGCCCCGAGAGAGGCAGGGTCAGGCGCGGCAGGGTCGTGTCCATGGCTGCCATGTTTGCATCCCCCCTGGGGGGATCAAGGAGGGGGGATGCGGCGCGCCCCGTTGACCCGCCTCGCGCGAGATGCCCATCCTCCGCCCCGCCATGCTGCTGCTGATCGACAACTACGACAGCTTCACCTTCAACCTGTTCCACTTCCTGGGCGATCTGGGGGCGGAGACGGAGGTGGTGCGCAACGACGCGATCACCGTCGCGGACGCGCTCGCGCGCCGGCCGGAAGCGATCGTGCTGAGCCCGGGCCCCTGCGATCCCGACCGGGCCGGGATCTGTCTCGAGCTGATCGCCGCGGCCGCGGACAGGGTGCCGATCCTCGGCGTCTGCCTCGGCCACCAGGCGATCGGCCAGGCCTTCGGGGGGAAGGTGGTGCGCGCGCCGGCACCATGGCACGGCAAGGTGGACAGCATCCGCCACCAGGGCAGCGACATCTTCGCCGACATCCCCTCGCCCTTCCGCGCGACGCGCTACCACAGCCTGGTGGTCGATCGTGACACGATGCCCGAGGTGCTCGAACCCACCGCGCTCAACGAGGAGGGGCTGGTGATGGGGCTGCGCCACCGCACCCTGCCGGTGTTCGGCGTGCAGTTCCATCCCGAGTCCATCGCCTCCGAGCACGGTCACCGGCTGCTCGGCAACTTCCTCGCGATCGCGCGCCGGCTGAACCGCGTGCCGGAGCCGGCATGAGCGATGGCGCGCTCCCGTCGCTGAAGCCGGTGATCGCGCGCCTCGCCGAGGGGCGCACGCTGGACGAGGCGGAGGCCGAGGCGGCCTTCGACGTGCTGATGGCGGGCGAGGCCACGCCGGCGCAGATCGCGGCGCTGCTGATGGCCCTGCGCGTGCGCGGCGAGACGGTGGACGAGATCACCGGCGCGGCGCGGGTGATGCGCGCGCGCATGAGCGCGATCGCTGCCCCGCCCGGCGCGATCGATGTCTGCGGCACCGGCGGTGATGCGCAGGGCACGGTGAACATCTCCACCACCGTGGCCTTCGTGGTCGCGGGGGCCGGCGTGCCGGTGGCCAAGCACGGCAACCGCGCGATCTCGTCGCGCTCGGGGGGCGCGGACGTGCTGGGCGCGCTCGGCGTGACGATCGACGCGCCCTTCGCGGTGCTCGAACGCGCGCTCGAGACCGCGCGCGTGGCGTTCCTGATGGCGCCGCGCCACCACGCGGCGATGCGCCACGTCGCCGGCCCGCGCGTCGAGCTCGGCATCCGCACGATCTTCAACCTGCTCGGCCCGCTCGCCAACCCCGCCCGGGTGAGGCGCCAGCTTCTGGGCGTGTTCGCGCGCCAGTGGCTGCGCCCGCTCGCCGAGACCCTGGGCCGGCTCGGTGCCGAGCGCGCCTGGGTGGTGCACGGCTCGGACGGGCTCGACGAGCTCACCGTGACGGGCGAGAGCCATGTCGCCGAGTGGCACGAGGGTCGCGTGCGCGAGTTCACGGTCAAGCCCGCCGATGCCGGGCTGACGATCGCAAGCCCTGCCGCGCTGAAGGGAGGCGATGCGGCGGAGAACGCCGAGGCGCTGCGCGGCGTGCTGGCGGGGATCGCCGGTCCGTACCGCGATGCCGTGCTGCTGAACGCGGCCGCGGCGCTGATCGTCGCCGGCCGCGCGGGCGACCTGAAGGAAGGGGTGGCGCTGGCGGCGAGGTCGATCGACAGCGGCGCGGCGCGCGCGGCGCTCGAGGCCCTGATCGCGCTCACGAAGCCGGAGGCGCAGGCATGACGGCGATGCCGGATGCGCTGGCGCGGATCTGCGCGCGCACGCGCGAGGACGTCGCGGCACGCAAGGCGGCGCGGCCCGAACCCGTGCTGCTCCGCGCGGCCGAGGCCGCACCCCCGCCGCGCGGGTTCCTGGCCGCGCTCCGCCGTGCCGCCGCATCCGGCCGGACGGGGTTGATCGCCGAGATCAAGAAGGCCTCGCCCTCGGCCGGGCTGATCCGCCCCGACTTCGACCCGCCCGCCCTCGCCCGCGCCTATCGCGACGGTGGCGCGCACTGCCTGTCGGTGCTGACGGATGCGCCGTTCTTCCAGGGGACGCCGGAGGATCTGGTCGCGGCGCGCGCGGCGGTGGCGCTTCCCGTCCTGCGCAAGGACTTCATGCTCGACCCTTGGATGGTGCTGGAAGCGCGCGCGATGGGGGCGGACTGCATCCTGCTGATCATGGCCTGCCTGTCCGACGCCGAGGCGCTTGACCTTGAAGCATCCGCCCTCGCCCTCGGGATGGACGTGCTGGTCGAGGTGCATGACGAGGCCGAGCTTGATCGGGCGCTGCGGCTCCGCACGCCCCTCCTTGGGATCAATAATCGCAATCTCAAGACGTTGAAGACGGATCTTGAGACAACGGAGCGACTCGCGGCGCGGCTCGACGGCGAACGCTTCCTGGTCGCCGAGAGCGGCATCCGCACGCCCGCGGACGTCGCGCGCATGAGGGCGGCCGGCGCGCGCGCACTCCTGGTGGGTGAGAGCCTGATGAGGCAGGCCGATCTCGCCGCCGCGACCAGGGCGCTCCTGGCATGAGCGGGCTCACCCATTTCGATGCGCAGGGCAATGCGGTGATGGTCGATGTCTCGGCCAAGCAGGTCACCGAGCGCACCGCCACCGCGAGGGGCCGGGTGATGATGGCACCGGAGACGCTCGCCGCGATCACCGGCGGCGCGATCAAGAAGGGCGATGCGCTGGCGGTGGCGCAGCTCGCCGGCATCATGGCGGCCAAGCGCACTGCCGAGCTGATCCCGCTCTGCCACCCGCTCCCCCTCGCCTCGGTCGCCGTGACGCTGACGCCGAACGCGGCCGAGAACGCGGTCGAGATCGAGGCGACCGTGAAGACCGCCGGCCGGACAGGCGTGGAGATGGAGGCGCTGACCGCCGTCTCGGTCGCGGCGCTGACACTCTACGACATGGCGAAGGCGATCGACCGCGGCATGCGCATCGAGGCGGTGCGGCTGACCCACAAGGCGGGCGGCAAGTCCGGCACCTACGAGGCCGCCTGATGCTCTCGGTCGAGGAGGCGCGCGCGCGGATCCTCGCCGCGCTCGCGCCGGTCGGCACCGAATGGGTCGGCATCGCCGAGGCCTGGGGCCGCGTGCTCGCCGCCCCGGTCACCGCACGCCGCGACAAGCCGCTCGCCGACGTCTCGGCGATGGACGGGTTCGCGGTGCGCGCCGCCGACTGCGCGGCGGTCCCGGTGCGGCTCAGGGTGATCGGCAGCGCCCCGGCGGGACATCCCTTCGCCGGCACGATCGGCCCCGGCGAGGCGGTGCGGCTCTTCACCGGCAGCGTGATCCCGGCCGGCGCGGATGCGGTGGTGATCCAGGAGGACACCGACCACGCCGGCGTCGAAGGGGCGGACACCGTCGAGATCCGCCTCGCGCCGCGTCCGGGCCAGCACATCCGCCGCCGCGCCGGGGACTTCGCCGCCGGCGAGCCCCTGCTGGCACCCGGCCGGCGGCTCACCGCGCGCGACATCGGCATCGCCGCCTCGGCCGACCGGCCCTGGCTCTGCGTGCACCGCCGCCCGCGCGTGGCGGTCCTCGCCACCGGCGACGAGGTCGCGCGTCCCGGCGAGCCCGTGCCGGAGGGCGGGGTGATCTCGTCGAACAGCCTGGCGCTCGCGGCGATGATCCGCGCCGCCGGCGGCGAGGCCGTCGATCTCGGCATCGCGCCGGACGATCCCGACACGATCGCGGCCGCCGCGCGCGGGGCGGCGGGCGCTGACCTGATCGTCACCTCCGGCGGCGCCTCGGTCGGCGCGCACGACCTGGTACGCGAGGCCCTCGCCCCCCAGGGCCTGGAGCTCGCCTTCTGGAAGATCGCGATGCGGCCGGGCAAGCCGTTCATGTTCGGCCGCGTCGGCGCGACCCCGCTCATCGGCCTGCCGGGCAATCCGGTCTCGGCGCTGGTCTGCGGGCTGCTGTTCCTCGTCCCGGCGATCGAGAAGCTCGCCGGCCTGCCGGGCGAGGCCCAGCAGCCGCTGCGCGCGGTCGCCGGGGCGGCGCTGAAGGCAAACGACCATCGCGCGGATCACGTCAGGGCCTCGCTCGCCCGCCGCGCGGACGGCACGCTGGTCGCCACCCCCTTCCCGGTGCAGGACAGTTCGCTGATGGCCGGGCTCGCGCGGGCGGATGCGCTGATCCTGCGCGCGCCGCACGCGCCGGCGGTGGCCGAGGGCGAGGCGGTGGACGTCCTGCTGCTGGGCGGGCGGGACATCTGATACCCTCCGCACAAAGGCTCGACCTTTGTGCGGAGGGTATCGCGCGCGGGGCTGGTGGGGCGCCGCGCGCGAACGTGACCCCATACCAGCCCGCCGAAGGTCAAACCTTCGGCGGGCTGGTATGAGCAACGATCCGGCCGCTCGCGCATTCCTGTCGTCATGCGACATGCCACCCTTGCCGCCCTGCTGCTGATCGCCGCCCCCGGCTGCGCCGTGATCGAGGGGCTCGCGCCGTCCCAGACTGCACCCGACCCTGCGCCGGACGCCGCCGACCGCGCCCGCGCCGAGGCGCTCTATCGCGAGGGCCTGCGGGCGCTGAACCCGCCGCGCGGCGGCACGCGCGACCCTGACCGCGCCGCGCGGCTGATCGCGGAGGCGGCGCATCTCGGCCATCCCGAGGCGCAGATGCTGCTCGCCGCGAGCCACCTCTACCGACCGGACGGATCGCGCGATCCGGAGGCCGCCATCCCCTGGCTCGAGCGCGCGGCCATGCAGGGCCATGTCGAGGCGCAGTACCAGCTCGCAGGCGTTGTGGAAATCGCGCCGACCGCGAAGGACGCGATTCTCGCGATCCTGCGGACCCTGGCTGCCGAGGACGGCACCTTCTGCGCGCGCTTGGCACCGCTGGTCGCGGGGCGC
>NZ_VIKA01000167.1 GCF_006704265.1 Elioraea sp. Yellowstone
GCCCGGGATCGTAGCCCAGCGCCTCGAGCGCGCGCTGCACGGCGGCCACCCCGGGCTGGCCGTCGGCCGGCGCCGGCGCGGAGGCAGTCGCGCGGGGGCGGCCGGGGACGGCCGCGGTGAAGAACACCGCGCGGGTCGCGCAGATGTTCACACCGTTCCAGTCGAGCACCTCGCCGCTGGCGAGCACCAGGCGCAGATCGGCGCGACAGCCCGGCGCGCTCACCCGCACGCCGGCGCCGGCAGGCAAGGTGCGACCGCGGAGGAGATCGGCGCCGCCGCCGACATGCAGGCCGATCGCCGCCTGACCCGTGCGGTTGAAGACGCTGAACGAGGTCTCCTGCGCGGCGGAAGGTGCCGAGATCAGCAGGGTCAGGACAAGGGCGAGGCCACGCATGGGCAGAGCATGGAACGCGCGCGTCACGAGTCAACTGACAGGCGGGGGAGCGCATCGCGATGCGCCGGTGCGCGCAATCGGTCAGCCCGCCCCGCCCGTCTGGTCGTCCAGAAAAACGCTCACACGCCTGGGCCGAGCGCACCGTGCCGACCACCCGGATCAGCCGGGCCATAACTCCGCGCCCGACCCGTTCCATGGCTCTGCTCCCCCTTCCCCCTGGAGGGGGGAAGCGGGGCTCGCCGCAGCGCCCCCGCACGCCGGGAAAGGGACCGGCCGAGGGCCGCCGCTCAGCCCCCCGCGGCGAAGGCCGGAATGCCCGTCTGCGCGCGGCCGAGGATCAGCGCATGCACGTCGTGCGTGCCCTCGTAGGTGTTCACCGTCTCGAGGTTCATCACGTGGCGGATCACGTGATACTCGTCGACGATGCCGTTGCCGCCGTGCATGTCGCGGCTCATGCGCGCGATCTCGAGCGCCTTGCCGCAGTTGTTGCGCTTGAGCAGGGAGATCATCTCGGGCGCGACCTTGCCCTCGTCCCACAGCCGGCCGAGCCTCAGCACCGCCTGCAGGCCGAGCGTGATCTCGGTCTGCATGTCGGCGAGCTTCTTCTGGATGAGCTGCGTCGCCGCGAGCGGCCGGCCGAACATCCTCCGTTCCAGCGTGTAGCTGCGCGCGGCGTGCCAGCAGAACTCGGCCGCGCCCAGCACGCCCCAGGCGATGCCGTAGCGGGCGTTGTTCAGGCACGAGAACGGCCCCTTCAGCCCCTTCACGCCGGGCAGCACCGCGTCCTCGGGCACCTCAACGTCCTGCATCATGATCATGCCGGTGATCGAGGCGCGCAGGCTGAACTTGCCTTCGATCTTCGGCGCGGTCAGTCCCTTCATCCCCTTCTCGAGGATGAAGCCGCGGATCTCGCCGGCGTCGTCCTTGGCCCAGACGATGAACACGTCGGCGATCGGCGAGTTCGAGATCCAGGTCTTCGAGCCGTTCAGCACCCAGCCCGCTGCGGTCCTGCGCGCGCGCGTGCGCATCGACCCCGGATCGGAGCCGGCATCGGGCTCGGTCAGGCCGAAGCAGCCGACCCACTCGCCGGTGCGCAGCTTGGGAAGATACCTGTCCTTCTGCGCCTCCGACCCGAAGGCCCAGATCGGATACATCACCAGGCTCGACTGCACGCTCCAGGCGCTGCGGTAGCCGGAATCGACGCGTTCGATCTCGCGCGCGATCAGCCCGTAGGCGACGTAGGAGATGCCGGCGCAGCCGTGGCTGTCGAGCGTCGCGCCGAGGAATCCCATCTCGCCGTACTCGTTCATGATCGCGCGGTCGAAGCGCTCGTGGCGGTTCGCCTCGAGCACGCGCGGCATCAGCTTCTCCTGCGCATAGGCGCGCGCGGCATCGCGGATCATCCGCTCGTCCTCGCTGAGCTGCTCCTCGAACAGCAGCGGGTCCTCCCAGTTGAACTTGGCGAGGCTGCGCTTCTTCGCGACCGGCGTGATGACGTTCATGGCGGGACCTCCGCGTTGCCTGCCGGGTGATATCGCCGCGCTGACGAACGGGGCAAGAGCGGACGGCGGATCGCCGCGGCGCGCCGCACGACGCCTCAGCCCGGGCCGGCACGCACCGCCGGAAGGGTCAGCCGTGCGAGGAGCCCGCCGAGGGGAGAGGTCGTGAGGTCGAGCCCTCCGCCATAGAGCGCCGCGCGATCGGCGACGATCGCGAGGCCGAGGCCGTAGCCGGGCGCGCCCTCGTCGAGGCGCGCGCCGCGCGCCAGCAGCCGCGCGCGCTCGGCCTCGGGGATGCCCGGCCCGTCATCGGCGACCTCCACGACCAGACGCGTGCCGGCGCCGCGCGCGGCAAGCCGCACCGCGCTGCGGGCATGGGTCACGGCGTTCTCCGCCAGGGCGCCGACCATCTCGGCCAGGTCCTCGGCATCGCCGCGGAACGGGGGCGCGCCCGCGGCGTCGAGGGCGAGCGCCACGCCGCGCCGACGGGCGGCGGGGCCCACCACCAGTGCCACATCCTCGAACACCGCCGCGACGGATGCGCGCGCCGCCGGATCGAGCCCGGCCGCGGCCGCACGCGCGCGCCGCAGATGCCAGGCGATCATCGCCTCCATGCGCGCGATCAGCGGCCGGTCCTCGGCCCGCACGCGCGTGCCCAGGACCGCAAGCGGGGTCTTCAGCGCATGCGCCAGATCGCCGGCATGGGCGCGGGCGCGCTCGATCTGCGCGGCATTGGCGGCGATCAGCCGCGTCATCGCCTCAGCGAGCGGCACGAGTTCGGCCACGCGCGGCGCGGGCAGGGCGCGGTTCACCCCCTCATGCAGGGCCGTGACCGCCCGCGCGAAGCGCGTCAGGTCGCGCAGCCCCGCCCGCACGGCGATCCACTGCGCCGCGATCAGAGCCGCGGCCAGGATGGCGAGCGCCGCCACGAGAGGGCGGCGGATCGCGGCGAGCGCGGCCTCGGCCTCCGCGGCCGGCAGGGTGACGGTGACGAGCAGCGTCCGGCCGTCGCCCGGGGCGGTGAAGCGGTCCCGATGCACCATGAGCGGCCGTCCGTCGGGCCCGGCCGCACCCGCGACGACGCCGCCGAGCAGGCTCGGCGAGCGGGCCAGCACCTCGCCCCCCTCGCCCGTCACCTGCCAGTACCAGCCGGCGAGCGGCCGGTCGAAGCGCGGATCGGCCGGCGGCGGGTCGAGCGCGAAACCCTCCGCCTCGTCCCAGACGGCCGCCGCCATCACCGCCCTCGCCGCGGCCCGGAGCTCGGCGTCCAGCCGACGCGTGACGAACTCCGTCAGCAGCGCCGACAGCGCCGCCCAGGCGGCGAGCAGCGCCGCCGCCGTCAGCCCGGCCGCCCAGGCCAGCAGCCGCGCCCGGAGCGAGCGCGGCGTCACCGCGGCGCCTCGGGCAGGAGGCGGTAGCCCTCGCCGCGGACGGTCTCGATCCGTCCCTCGCCGATCTTGCGCCTGAGCCTGCCGATCAGCACCTCGAGCGAGCGGAAGTCGCGATCGGCATCGCCGTCGTAGAGGTGCTCGGCAAGTTCGGACCGGCCGACCACGCGCCCCTTGTGCAGCATCAGGTGGCGCAGGATGCGCGCCTCGAAGCCGGTCAGCCTGAGCGGCAGGCCGTCGCGCGTGACGAGACCGGTGGTGGTATCCAGCACCAGCCCGGCGGCGGCGATCTCGGCGGCGGCATGGCCGGCGGCACGGCGGATCAGCGTGGCGAGGCGCAGCAGCACCTCCTCCGTCCGGAAGGGCTTCAGCACGTAGTCGTCGGCGCCGGCGCGGAAGCCCGCCACCTTGTCCGACCAGGCGTCGCGCGCTGTCAGGATCAGCACGGGGAAGCCGAGTCCGGCACCGCGCCAGCGGCGCAGCACCTCGATGCCGTCGAGCTTCGGCAGGCCGAGATCCAGCACCGCCGCGGCGATGGTCTCGGTGGCGCCGAGGAATTCGCCCTGCTCGCCGTCATGGGCAACCAGCACGGCATGGCCCGCTTCGCGCAGCGCCTGGGCGAGCTCGCCGGCGAGCTCCGGCTCGTCCTCGACGACCAGGACCTTCATGGCCGGTTCCCGGGTGGAATCCGCGCCTCCGTCTGGCCGACCCCGTGCACCTCGAGAAAGCGGCAGCCGGGGCCGGTGAGCGCGATGCGCAGCACGTTGCCTGCCGGGGTGAGCCAGCGCAGCTCCTGGACGAGGCCGCCCGCCCTCGGCTCAAGGCGCAGCGCGGCACCGCGATAGCGCGCCGCGGCGCAGGCGAGGGCCGCCTCCGGCGGCAGCGGCACGGCATCCGGCGGCGGTTCGGCCGCCTGCGCTGGGCCGGCAAGAACGAGCACCAGCGCCGCGGCGGCCGGTCGCAGGGGGACGACGGGCATGGCGGGCCTGCTACCCCGGTCCGCCGCAACGGATCCCAAACGGCGGCGTTGCGCCCCGGTTCGGCAGCACCCGGCACGCTCCGCTCCCGCAACCCACGTCACGGAGGCCTCGGACCCGTCCATGCGCAAGCTGCTGCCAACCCCATCCCGTCCCTCCCGCACCGATGGCGGCACGCCACCGATCGGGGCGCTGCTCGCCGCCGCGCTGCCGGTGCTGCGGCGCGCCGGCTGGCCGCTCGGGCTGTCCTGGGCGGTGCTCACCGCGATCGCGGCGCTGTCGCCCTCGGTCGGCTGGATGGGCAAGCAGGTGGTGGACGGGCTGGCCGCGGCAGAGGGCGACCTTGCGGCCCTGCTGGTCGCCCACGGCCTTGCCTTCGCGCTGCTCTTCACCCTGCTCTCCCTGCTCGAGGTCGCCGACAAGCCGGCCGGCAAGTGGGTCGAGGCACGGCTCGTGATCGCGCTGCAGGACTCCTATCTGGCACGCCGGCGCGTCGCACACGTGACCGACGACGCGGCGATGATGCTCTACGGCTCGGACGAGGCGAAGCGCGGCCTCAAGGTGCTGATCGACGAGGTGCCCAAGCTCGTCTTCACCCTCGTCTCCGTCAGCCTCTGGCAGGCGGCGCTGGCGCCGCAATGGCTGCCCTTCATGCTCGCGGCGCTGCTGCCGGCATTCCTCTGGCTCGGACTGCTCGCGCCCCCGGTGCGGAGCCATGCCCTGGCGGCGCTTGAGGCCCAGGTCGTGATCGCCGGTGCCACGGCGGCGGAGGCAGGGCTGCGGCTCAAGGCGCATCAGCACCGCTGGCTGCGCGCAAGCGTCGTGATCGATCTCTTCAAGGGCCTCGGCGAGAAGGGGCTCGTCTGGCTTATCTGGGCGAGTTTCGCGACCGCCGTGGCGGTGTTCCTGCTGCTGATGCCGGCAAGCGGCCTCGGCCGGGACATGACGCCCGGCGAGTTCCTCGTGACGATGGTCAACCTCCGCCTCTTCGTCGGTCCCCTGTCGAAGTTCGGCAAGATCGTGATGCATTTCGCCCAGGCGCGGCCGGCGCTCGCGCGCGCGCTCGGCCTCGCGGGAGCCGAACGGAACCTCAACGGGGGCGTTGCGGCCCGGTTGCGGCCGGCCGGGGCATGAACGGGGCAGGCCCATCATCGCAAGGGAGAAGACCACCATGCGACAGATCGTCACCGCCGCCGTCCTGGCCGCCGTGCTGGGCGGCCCGGCACTCGCGCAGGAGACGCGGCTTTCCGGCACCGTCGCCGAGGTGTTCGGCCGCCAAGCCATCGTGGCGACGCCGGAGGGGCGGCTGCTCGTCACCCTGCCCGAGTCGGGGGCGGCGCCGCTCCCCGGCCAGCGGGTGGAGATGAGCGGCGAACGCCAGGGAGCGACCTTCCGGGCGCGGCGCCTCGATGCCGCCTCCGGCACAGGCGCGGCCGCGATCCGCGCGGCCGGGCTGCCCGACCCGCTTGCGGCGCTGCAGCCGGTCGAGGTGCTCACGCGCCAGGATGTCGGCCGCCACGGGCGTGACGTCATCCACGTCATGCGCCTGCCGGACGGCGCCTGGCTGCGCGCCAAGACGCGCGACGGGCGGCTGATCGAGGCGCGGAGCGACGGCGCGGCGCTGCCCGAGCCGCTGGTCGCGACGCTGCTGCCGCCGGGGCTGCGCAGCGACCCGGCGCTGCGACGCATCAGCCGCATCGTCGAGATCGACGTGAAGCCCCGCGGCGAGATCGAGGTGGAGGGGCTGGACGCGGAGGGCCGCCGGGTCGAGGCCGAATTCTGGCCCTCGGGCGAGCTCCGCAAGCTCGAGTACGAGCACAGCCGCTGGCGTGCCCCGTCGTTGCCGGCAGCACGCGACCGGCTCGAGGCGCTCGGCTACCGGCAGATCGCCCTCTTGAAGCAGGGGCCGCGCCACGTCGACGCGATCGCGCTCAATCCGTATGGCGAGCCGGTGGAGGTCCGGATGAATGCCGAGGGCCGCGTCGATCGCGAGCGGCTCTGGCACCGCTGAGGGCGGACGGATGCACGAGGAGAGCACACGCCCGGCCTCGTCCGCCGCATCAGGCGAGGAGGCGATCGCCGCGCTGCGCGACGAACTCGCCGCGCTGTCGGCCCGGCTCGACGCCCTGGAACGGCGCGCCGTGTCGGGCGAGGGCGGGGCCGGCCGGCTCGCCGAGACAGGCCGGACGCTGGCGCGCCGGGCGGCCGCCGCCTGGAACGCTTGGCGCGGGCCAGCCG
>NZ_VIKA01000168.1 GCF_006704265.1 Elioraea sp. Yellowstone
GGCGCGGCGGTCCCGGGCGCAGCGGCGGCCGCCGCCTGGCCGTTGCGCAGCATCACCTCGCGCGCCTCGGCCGGCGTGAGGTGCAGATGCGCGAGCAGCGTGGCGAAGCGCCCGGCATCGGCGCAGGCGATCAGCCGCTCGACCACCGGCGCGATCGCCGCGGCGCGCTTGGCGTGTTCCGCCTCCAGGTCGTCGCCGACATGCCACTCGGCGAGGCGGCGGCGCATGTTCGCCCGGCGCGTGGCGATCTGCCCCGCCACCTGGTCGAGCTTCAGCCGCGGATCGCAGACCGGCGCGAGCCGCTCCACCAGGTAGCTCATCCCGGCGTCGTTCAGCCGGAATACCTCGCTCCAGGCGCGCGCGGGGTCGCGCACGTAGCGCCGCACGTCGGGATGCGCGGCGAACTCGGCGCCCCAGCGCGCGATCTTCTCCTCGACGCCCGGCAGGTAGCGCAGCTCGACGCCGTTCGCGTCGATCTCGGACAGGCTCTGCGACTTGCCCGGGTTGCGCGCGAGCAGGATGTTGTCGAAGGAGCGGCCGGGGTGCCAGTTGTCGAGCCAGCCGTTCGCCTCCTGCAGGGGCTGCAGCAGCGAGGCCTTGATGCGCGCCTCCCAGAGATCGTTCGACGACGCCGCCTCGTCGCGCCCGGGTGTGCGGTTGAAGTGCATGTCCATGCGCGTCAGCACGATGAACAGCGCGGTCTCGACGCGCGCGCGCTCCTCGGGCTTCTCGCCGTGGGTGCGCTCGATCCATTGGCGGATCGACTGACGGATGGTCGCGTCGTAGGGGTTGTTGCTCTCCTTGATGCAGAGCAGGAGCGCGTTGAGCTCGCGTTCGGCGGCGTAGCGCTCGAACAGGTACGCGACCTTGCCGCGCAGGAAGTAGAAGCCGAGCTGCTTCGGGTCGGCCGGGATCTCGTCGGCGTGGTTCTTGCCCGCGCGCTCGCGCGCGCCGGGGAAGTCGAGCAGGTCGGTGCGCTCGAGGATCGGCCAGGGCAGCTCCATCATGGTGATCTGCAGCTCGGCGATCAGCGCCGTGAGCTCGGGCCGGGTGAGCCGCGTGCGCGCGCCGCTCGCGCCGACGATCTCGATCCCGGGCTGCACCGGATCGTGGAGGTGGTCGAGCGTGTCGACCGAGAGCACACTCTCGGTCTTCGGCACCAGCGCCCCGATCGGTGCGAAGGCATCGCGATCGAAGCGCAGCGCGGCGAGCCGCGCAGTCAGCCGCTCGAGCAGGGCGGTGAAGGGCTGGAACCGGTTCCAGAGCAGCGCGTAGAGCTCGATGCGGCGGGCGAGGGGCAGGCGCGGCAGCGCCTCCGCCATGCGGTCCCAGAACACGCCGCGGAAGTCCTGCGCCGTGACGTAGGAGCGGAACTCGTTCTCGAAGTAGTTCTGCAGGTCCCAGACATCCTCGGCGGCAAGCTCGCCATGCTCGCGCGCGGAGGAGGCCTCGCCCTCGGCGCGCGCGAGCACCTCCGCCGCCTCGCCCGGCGCGACCGCGCCCGCGGCCTCCGCGTCCTTGGCGTCGCGGTACCAGGAGTTGGCGAGGATCTTCACGAGGTCGATCTCGGTCAGGAGCCTGAACCGCACCGGGAATCCCTCGGGCCCCTTCTCGCGGCGCATGGTGAAGCGGGTGACCAGCCCCGTCGCCTCCTTCTCGCTCTCGGGGTTGATCTCGGCGAGGAAGCCGCGCGGGCGGTCGAGATCAGCGTAGAGCTCGCGTCCGGGCGGGCGCGCCAGCGTGCTGATCAGGTAGGACTTGCCGGCCTGCGACAGGCCGTAGACGCCGACCGCGACCGGACGCCGCGCGGCGGCGGCGAGCTTGCGCGCCTCCACTGCGGCGAGGCGGAACTCCTTCTCGAGCACCCCGCGCTGCGCGGCGATCCGCCTGGGGAAGGCGCGGAACCAGCCGAGCGCGTCGGTCGCGGCGCGCTCGGTCGCCATGCAGAGGGCCGCAAGTCGCTCGGTCTCGGCGTCGTCGGTCATCCGGTCCTCGTCGCCTGCGCGCCCGCGCTAGCCGGGCAGCGCATCGAGAATGGCGTCGAGCGTGTCGAGCTGCCCGGTGTCGAGCCAGAACGACCCGCCCTCGCCCGGCAGGGTCTGCAGGCGCAGCCGCACGGGCTTGATCAGCGGATTGCCGTTCGCGTCGTACACCTGGTCGTCGACATCGAACAGCGCCGCCGCGTCCGACTGCGCCTCGTCGGGGGGCGTGCGCTTCAGCGTCAGCTTGAGCGGCAGCATCAGCCCGCGCGCTGCCTCGGCGCTCGTGAACTCGATGCAGTAGATCGGGCTCGCCGGCCAGCGCTCGGCACGGAACTGCTTGAAGCCGATGAAGGTTCGGCCCGAGAACGGCAGCGGCCGCTCGGCGACCTCGCCGGGCGCCGCGGCCGCATCGAGATCGAGGGCCGAAAACAGGATGCGGTCGGCGCGGATGCGCCGGTCGGACTCCATCAGCCCGATGTAGCGCGCGGTCGAGCGCATCGCGAACTTCTCGACGAGCGCGAGATTGTCGAGCTGGCCGCCGCGCAGGAGCCGGCACAGCATTGCGCCCACCGCCACGGTGGTCTTCGGGTCGTGGATGCGCCCGCTGGCGTCGGCGTAGGGGTACCAGGCGCTGACGCGGTAGCGGTGCATCGGCTGCACCCGGTTCGGTTCGACCGCGAGCGCCTCCGTCACCGTCTCGACCGCCGCCGGCCAGCGCGCCCCGCGCCCGGTCAGCAGCAGGAGGTCGCAGGCGAAGCGGTGCACGATCTCGGCCAGGGGATCGAGCGCGTCGCGCAGCGTCTGGCGCACGGTCTCATGCACCTGCGCGAAGTCGAGCTCGACCGGAACGTCGAGCACGCGGAAGGAAGCGGCCCCGGCCTCGGCCGCCTTCTGGTCGAGCCAAGCGGCCGCGCGCAGCCCTGCCGGCTCGCGCGACCGGCCGGGTCCGCGCGGCTCGGGATAGTGCGCGCGCAGGCCGCGCGGGTCGCCGCGCGCGGCGATCAGCGCGCCGAGCGTGGTCGTGCCCGGCGCGCCGGGCGCAAGCGGATCCCACGCCTCGTAGGCGGCGAGGACGCCGAGCGCAGCGGGGCCCAGGACGTGGTTCAGCGCCAGCCGGCGCGCCTGGCGCTCGGGCTCGGTGCCGGCGGGGACGCGGAACAGGCCGACCAGGAACTGCTGCGCCCGGCCGTGGCCGAGCCCGGACTCGGCGAGCGCGCGCCTGAGCGCCGGCATGACATGGCGCATCACCACCGTCTCGAGCACGTCGTCGCCGGCGATCCGGAACCCCTCGCGGAACTCCTCGCGCGGGATGATCACCCGGTCGGCGAGGCGGTAGGTGAGGATCGCCAGATCGGTCGTGCCGCCGCCGACATCGATTGAGGCGATGCGCAGGCTCGGCTCGGCCTCGCCGTCGCGGCGCCGCCCGGCGAGCGCGAAATAGGCCGGTGCGTCGCCGCGATAGGCGTGGCTCACCTGGTCGTAGAGGAACACGATCTGGCTCGCCGTCGCCTCGTCGAGCCGCGCCTCGATCTCGAACCGCGCCGCCTCATCGGGCCGGCCGATCAGGTCGTGGAACAGGAATACCGCGGCGCGCGCGCGCTCGCGCACCTTGCGCGTCTCCTCGACCGGCATCGCGGGCGGCAGGGTCAGGATCAGCCGGCGCAGCCGGCGCGGCGCGGCGAGGTCCTGCCGACCGTAGCGCGCGGCGTAGGAGTTCACCTGCTGGCGCGCCTGCATCAGTACCTCGAGCAGGAAGAAGCTGAACAGCGAGGCGCGGCTGAATAGCGGCCTGAGCGCGATGCCCTTGCGCCTGCGGTAGCTGAGCACCGTGCCGTCCTCGGCGACGAAGCGCAGGAAGTGGCCGCGGATCGCCCCCTCGGCGTCGGTCGCCGGGTTGAAGCGCCAGGGCGCCAGCCGCGCCGCCTCGTCCCAGAGATAGCGCTTCGGGCTGGACAGCCCGGTCAGGCCCTCGTTGCCGCGGTTCTGCGCCGACAGCCGCGCGGCCTCGGGGCCGATGCGCACCGGCGAGCCCCACTCGAAGGCTAGGCCGCGGCCGGAATCGAGCGAGAACTCCTCGAAGCCGAAGCCCGCGCGTGCGAACTCGACCCGGCTCTCGAACGGTTCGTCGTGCACCTCCTCGGGCTGCGAGAGGTCGCGCAGCGCGAGCCGGTAGCTGTCGGCCACCGAGGCCGGCCGGCCCGGCGTCTGCTCGATCAGGAAGCCGCAGGAGCGCGAGTTGCCGAGATCGAGCACGAGATCGACGTCGATCACCCCGCCCGACCGCTCCGCCGCGGCGAAGTCGATCAGCCGCACGGGCGGCACCGCGCCGGCCGCCTCGAGGGTCGCGAGCAGGGTGAGATAGGCCGCGAGGTGCCGCGCGCCCGTCTCGCCGTCGCCGGCGGCGGCGCCGTCGCGCTCGCGCCACAGCCGGGCGATCCAGCTGCGCACCCAGCGCCGGTCGAGCCAGAAGGCCATCTCGGACTCGCGCGTGGCCAGCGCGTAGCGCGCAGGTTCGTCGGCCCAGGGCGCGACGAAGCCGGCGCCCGGGCTGCGCGGTGCCGTCGCGGTGTCGAAGGCGAGCACGGCGCGGTGCGTCGCGCCGCTGCGCTCGGGCTCAGCGAGCTTGACGATGCGCAGCCGCGCCCAGTTCTCCGGCCCCCGGCCGAGCTGGCGCCGGCCCGGCTCGCCGTCCACCTCCACCTGCAGGAACGGCACCGGCACCCACTTGCCGAGGAAGGCGGCGAGCGCGGTCTGCTGCGTCATCGCATAGGCGTCCTCGGCCGCGACGAACACGGCGCGGCCGTCGCGCTGGTAGGTGAACCCGTCGCCGTCCTCGCTCGGCGCAAGCCGCTTCAGCGCCGCAACCCCTTCGGCGCGCGGCTCCTCGTGGAAGTCGAGCTTCACGCCCAGCCGGTCGAGCGCGAGCGGCAGGTCGAGGAACTGGATGCCGCTCCCCGGCACGAGCGGCACATCGGCCGAGGGGGAGAGCGGCGGCAGGTCGGGGCTCGGCTTGATCATCGTCGCGCAGGGGCGCCGGCGGGGGCGAGGCCAGCGTGCTCGGGTCGGGGGATGCAGCCGCGCGGCGGGGGGAGGCGCAGCGCTTCGGCGATCATCCGTCCGGCCTCGGCGCCGGACGGGAGCAGCCGCCCGCCGGTCGCCTCGGCGAGGCAGGCGAGCTGGCGGTTGGCGGCAATGTCGACCACCAGAATGGCGAGATCCGGGTCGGCCTCACGCGCGCTTCGCGCCGCCGCGCAAGGATCGGCCCGGCAGGTCTCGACGCCGTCCGTGACGACGATCGCGAAGCCGGGCGTTCCGGCTGGCCGGCCGCGCACCGCCTCGGCCGCCCGCGTGATCGAGTGCGCGAGCGGCGTGCCCGAGGCCCAAGGCTCGAGTCCGTTCAGGGCGGCGACCAGGCGCGACCGGTCGGCATGGGCGAACACGCCGGCGGGCGCGACCGAGCAGGCGGTAGCCTCGGCGCGCGCAGCCTCGAAGCGGCCGAAGCTGAACAGGTGCACGCGCGCCCGGCCGGGCAGCACGTCGAGCGCGGCAAGTGCGGCAGCACGCGCAGCCGCCATGCGCCGCTCGGCCGGCGGTGTGCGGTCCATCTCGGCGATCATGCGGTCGTTGCCGGCGCGCGTGGTCAGGGGATCGCCCGCCTCGGCCCTGATCCGCTCCATCGCCTGTGCCTCGGCGGCGGCATCCATGCTCGCCGGCCACTTCATCGACAGCGAGGTGTCCACCACCAGCGCGACATCGACCGCGTCGACCGGCGCGCAGACCGGGCAGGAGCCCTGGCGGCGCGCGAGCTCGCCCTGGGCGGCGGCGATGCGGCGGCGCAGGTCGCGCTCGATCTCGGCGAGCCGGCCGCGCTCATCGTCGGGCGCCACGCGGCAGATCGCCGCGCGCGCATCGGCCGCCGCGACATAGCCGGACAGGCTGAGCCCGAGCCAGGTCGCAGCCGCGGCGAGCGGCAGCCCGACCGCGAGTGCCGCGGCCGCGAGGGCAGGAATGAACAGGCTGCGGCGCGGCCGCGGTGCGGGTTCGGGCGGGGGCGCGGCCGCGGTCATGGCACGGTGAAGCTCGCCACTTGGCGCGGCTCGGCGGAGCGGGCGGTGCCGCGCACCTCCTCGATCCGCTCGCCCAGCTTGATGCGCACGAGGAACGGCACCGCCGCCGTCCGCCCGTCCGCCTCGCCGAGATTGGAGACCAGCACGCGGTAGGTGCCGGACGGCGCCGCAGCCTCGGGCCAGGTGACGTTCTCGATCGGGTCGCGCACGCGCCGGAGTCCGACATTCATGTCGACATCGAGCTCGCCGCCGCAGGCGCGCGGGTTGGCGTAGCTGATCATCGCCCCGCTCGGGCAGGCGACGTAGAGGTCGAGATCGGCAGTGCTCTCCCAGCGCAGCGTCACCTGCACCGCGCCCCGGCGCGCCCCCTCGCGGGCGAGGCGGCGCTCGGTCTCGTCGTCGCGCGACGCCGGCGGCGGCACGGCCGGCGCCGCCT
>NZ_VIKA01000169.1 GCF_006704265.1 Elioraea sp. Yellowstone
GAGACGTAGAGCGTGTGCAGGCCGGGGCGGGGGGGCTGGGCGAGGGCGGCGCCGGCCTGGGCCGAGACCAGCAGGGCGAGCACGGCGCGGCGCGCGATCATGGCACGGGACTCGGCCACGCCCGGGCCGGGGATGCAAGCGCGACGGGGCGGAAGGGCGCATGCCCCGGCGGACCGGCGGCGAACAGCCAGACCGGGGGACCCGCCGCCGGCACGGCGAACAGGCTGGCGCTCACCGTGCCGTAGCCCCGATCCGGCAGGATGGTCATCGCCCCGCGCGCCCCCGCACCCGGCTCGGCCTCGGTACTGGCGAGCAGCGGCAGCCAGGACGACCAGTCGCCGCGCCCGGGATCGGGCGGGGCAGCGGTGCGGAAGCGCGGCAGATGGAGCCGCGCGCGCGGGCTCGCCGCGCTGTCCGGCCCGTGCGCGGTCAGCATGGTGAGGCCCTCGGGCAGGTCGCGGCGCCGCGCCCACCCGTCCTCGGCCTCCAGGATCCAGCCGCCCGCGCGTCCGGCGCAGAGGAGGTTGAAGGCGGCGTAGGCGGCAGGGTCGATCGCGGCGCCCGCCAGCGCCGCGAGCGGCAGCTCGCCGCGCGAGCGCCTGTCCGGGCGGCTGCCCAGCGTGCCGGGACGATTGAGCACGCACGCGACCCGCGCCCCGTCCGAGGCCATCCAGGTGCCGCCCGCGACCCGGTCGCGCCCGCCCACCACGCCGGGCCGGTCGGGCCAGTGCGGCGCCGGGGGGTCCCAGGCGCGCGCGATCATCTCGTCGCGGATGGCGGCGAGCACGAGCGGCCAGGCATGGCCGGGCCGATGGAGCAGCACCACGGTGCACATGCGCCGCCCATCTGCTACAGAGCCGCGCGCACGCCAAGCCGCGCAATCGAGGAGAGCCCGCGACGATGAGCACCGACCCCTTCGCCGAGCGCGAGAAGGGCTTCGAGGCGAAGTTCAAGCTGGACCAGGAGCAGGAGTTCCGTGCCCAGGCCCGGCGCAACAAGCTGTTCGGGCTGTGGGCGGCGGAGAAGCTCGGCCGGACCGGCCCGGAGGCCGAGGCCTATGCCAGGACCGTGGTCGCGGCCGACTTCCAGAAGCCCGGCCACGACGACGTGATCGCGAAGGTGCGCACGGATCTCGAGGCCGCCGGCACGCCGATCGACGAGCGCACGCTGCGCGCCGAGTACGAGAAGTTCCTGCCGGTCGCGCGCCGCCAGATCGCCGAGGAGGCGCCGAAGGAGCCGAAGGTCTAGAACGGTTTCCACACGAGCGGGAACCGCTCCGACCTGTCCTTGCGCGCATCGTCGCGCATGCGGCTCATACCAGCCCGCCGAAGGTTTGACCTTCGGCGGGCTGGTCTGGGGTCATGTTCGCGCGCGGCCGCCCCACCAGCCCCGCGCGCGATACCCTCCGCACAAAGGTCAAGCCTTTGTGCGGAGGGTATAATTCCAGCCGCCTGCGATCTGCCCTAGCGCCGATCGCGATCGGGCGGGCCGCCTCGCGCGGGGTCCGCGGCCGGCGCGTCTCCACCGGCCGGCTCGCCGAACACCCGCGCCAGCACCGCGTCCACGTGCGCGAGGTGCAGGCGCGGGTCCATCGCCCGATCGAGCACGGTGCGGTCGAGCCGCCCCGCGATCTCGGGATCGGACTCGAGGTTCTCGCGGAAGCTCTTCGCCGCCTCGGTGCCGAGCGCCATCCAGGTCGCCATCGCGTTGCGCTGCACGATGCGGTAGGCGTCCTCGCGGCTGAGCCCGGCCTGGGTCAGCGCCAGCAGCACCTCGCCCGAGTGCACCACGCCGCCGAGCGCGTCGAGATTGGCCTGCATGCGGTCGGGATAGACCACCAGCGTCTCGATCATGCCCGCGAGCCGGTGCAGCGCGAAGTCGAGCGCGATGGTGGCATCCGGCGCGATCACCCGCTCCACCGAGGAGTGGCTGATGTCGCGCTCGTGCCACAGCGCGACGTTCTCGAGCGCCGGGATGGCATAGCCGCGCACCAGCCGCGCGAGCCCCGTCAGGTTCTCGGACAGCACCGGGTTGCGCTTGTGCGGCATCGCCGAGGAGCCCTTCTGGCCCGGGTGGAAATACTCCTCGGCCTCGCGCACCTCGCTGCGTTGCAGGTGCCGGATCTCGACCGCAAGCCGCTCGATCCCGCTCGCGATCACGGCCAGAGTGGCGAAGAACATCGCGTGGCGGTCGCGCGGGATCACCTGCGTCGAGACCGGCTCCACCGCGAGGCCGAGCCGTTCGGCGACGAACGCCTCCACCTCGGGCGGGGTGTGGGCGAAGGTGCCGACCGCGCCCGAGACCGCGCAGGTGGCGATCTCGCGAGTCGCGGCCGCGAGACGGTCGCGGTTGCGGGCGAACTCGGCCCAGTGGCCGGCGAGCTTCAGCCCGAAACTGGTCGGCTCGGCATGGATGCCGTGGCTGCGGCCGATCGTCAGGGTGTGGCGGTGCTCGAGCGCGCGCCGCTTCAGCGCGGCGAGCAGCCGGTCCAGCCCGCCCGCGAGCAGATGCGCCGCATCGCGCAGCTGCACCGCGAGGCAGGTGTCGAGCACGTCGGAGCTCGTCAGCCCCTGATGCAGGTAGCGGGACGCCTCGCCGATCCCCTCGCCGAGCCAGGTGAGGAAGGCGATCACGTCGTGGCGCACCTCGCGCTCGATCGCCTCGATGCGCGCCACGTCCGCCTCCGTCATGGCGGCCACGCGTGGCGCGCCCTTGGCGCGGATCTGCCGCGCGGCCTCGGCGGGGATCTGGCCGATCTCGCCCTGCTTCTCGGCCGCCAGCGCCTCGATCTCGAACCAGATCCGGTAGCGGTTCCGCGCCGACCAGATCGCCGTCATCTCGGGGCGGGAATAGCGGGGGATCATCGCATCTCTCCTGGCCGGGCCGGGCGGTATGCCGAGGGGGGGCGCGCTTGACAAGCGGGGGGCCGGCCGGTCGTATGCCGCCCGCTTCCACTCCCGCTCCACGGAACCGTCGCCCCCCATGGAACTGCCCTTCACGATGTCGCAGGTCTGGTCGCTGCTCGCGGTGATCGGCATCGACATCGCGCTCGCCGGCGACAACGCGGTGGTGGTGGGAATGGCGGCGGCAGGTCTGCCGCCCGAACAGCGGCGGCGCGCGATCATCCTGGGCATCGGCGCCGCCGCGCTGATGCGCATCGGCTTCGCGCTGATCACCACCCAGCTCCTGCAGATCACCGAGGCGCTGTTCATCGGCGGCCTGCTGCTGCTCTGGGTCTGCTACCGGATGTTCAACGACCTGCGCGCCGGCCACGTGGCGGAGAGCATGCACGCCGCCGAGGGGTTCGGCGCCAAGCCGAAGACCTTCGCCTCGGCCATGTGGACGATCGTGGTGGCCGACGTGTCGATGAGCCTCGACAACGTGCTGGCGGTCGCGGCGGCGGCGCGCGAGCACCCCTACATCATGGCCTTCGGCCTGTTCCTCGCCGTGGTGCTGATGGGCGTCGCGGCGTCCTACATCGCGCGGATGCTCGACCGTTACCGCTGGATCGGCTGGGCGGGGCTCTTGCTGATCGTCTATGTCGCGCTGCGCCTAGTGTGGGACGGCTGGCCGGGTGTCGCCCCCTATTTCGGCCTCTCGCCAGACCCGATGCTGGTGACCGGGCTGTTCACGGCCGCCTGCGCGCTCTACGCGGCCGCCGACTTCGCGCTGAAGCGCCGCACCGCGCCGTAGCCGGACGCGCAGCACCTCTGCCGCCGCGGCGGCACGGCGGGCGGGGCGCCGGGGCCGGGCTCACAGCAGCCCGGCCTGGCGGAAGCTGAGCCAGCGCCCATGGCCGACGATCACGTGGTCGTGCAGCGCGATCGAGAGCAGCGCCGCGGCCCGGCCGATCTCGCGCGTCGTCTCGATATCGGCACGGCTCGGGGTGGGATCGCCCGAGGGGTGGTTGTGCACCAGGATCATGCCGGTGGCGTGCAGTTCGAGCGCACGCTTGACCACCTCACGCGGATAGACGGGGGTGTGGTTCACCGTGCCGCGCGCCTGCGACTCGTCGGCGATCAGCCGGTTCTTGGCGTCGAGGAACAGCACGCGGAACTGCTCGATCTTCTCGCGCGCCAGCACCGCGTGCAGGTAGGCCATCAGCCGGTCCCAGTTGCCGAGCACCGGCCGCCCGATCACCTCGGCGCGGCTCAGGCGGATCGCCGCGGCCTGGACGAGCTTGAGCGCGGCGACGCTGTGCGGCCCAAGCCCGGGCGTCTCGATCAGGGTCTGCTGCGGCGCGGCGAGCACGGCCGCGAAGCTGCCGAAGCGGTTGATCAGCGCCTTCGCCAGCGGCCTGGTGTCGCCCTCCGGCATGGCGGAGAAGAGCAGCATCTCGAGGAGCTCGTCATCGGCCAGCGCATCCGGGCCGCGCGTCAGCAGCGTGTCGCGCATCCGCGCGCGATGCCCGTGCGGGCCGGCGGAGAGCAAGGACACCTCGGCGGAGAGATGCGGCAGTCCGCGCCCGGGGGCCGGAGCCGAACGCGCCGGCGCCGGCGCGACCTCCAACCGGCTGCTGCCGGCATCGGCAAAACCGCCGCCCCGCCCCGCCGCCTGCGGCCAGGCCCCTCCGGGGCCGCCGCGCCGCCAGAACCGCTCGAGCAACCGCACGCCTGCCGCTCCACCGCTCGCCGGCGGGAAGGTAGTGCGCCCTTTCCGGGAATACTACCGCAGGTAATCGGCCCGGCAGCGATTCCGTGCCCGCCCTGGCGCGGCTACAACAGTCCCTGCTGGCGGAACGAGAGCCACCGGCCGTTGCCGACGATGACGTGGTCGTGCAGCGCGATGCCGAGCGCGGCTGCCGCCGTCTGCACCTCGCGCGTCATGTCGATGTCGGCGCGCGAGGGGCTCGGGTCGCCCGAGGGATGGTTGTGGACCAGGATCAGCGCGCTGGCCTGCAGGTCGAGCGCGCGCTTGACCACCTCGCGCGGGTAGACCGGCGCATGGTTGACCGTGCCGCGCGCCAGGGTCTCGTCCGCCTTCAGCCGGTTCTTGTGGTCCAGATAGAGCACGCGGAAATGCTCGACCTTCTCACGCGCGAGTGCGGCGTGGAGATAGGCCATCAGCTTGTCCCACGCGTTCAGGAGCGGCCGGTCGGCCACCTCCGAGGCGGCGAGCTTCAGCGCCGCGGCGTGCACGACCTTCAGCGTCGCGATCGCCGCCTCGCCCACGCCGGGGACCTTGGCCAGCTCCTCCTTCGGCGCGGCGAGCACGCCGGCGAAGCTGCCGAAGCGGGCGATCAGCGCCTTGGCGAGCGGCTTGGTGTCGAGCCGCGGGATCGCGAAGAGGAGGAGTTCGAGGAGCTCGTAGTCGGCGACCGCCTCCGCCCCGCCGGCGAGGAAGCGCGCGCGCAGCCGCTCGCGGTGGCCGATATGGCCGGGCGGGGGCCCCTCCTCCGGGACGGGCGTGAACAGCCCGCCCGCATCCGCCATCCCGCGCCGCTTCGCCATGGCCGCCGGCGGCTCAGCCGTAGGGCGGCTTGTGCAGCCCCGCCGGCGAGAGGGTGAAGATCTCGCAGCCGGTCGCGGTGACACCCACGGTGTGCTCGAACTGCGCCGACAGCGACCGGTCGCGCGTGACCGCAGTCCAGCCGTCATCGAGGACCTTCACCTCGGGCCGCCCGGCGTTCACCATCGGCTCGACCGTGAAGAGCATCCCTTCGCGCAGCACGAGCCCCTCGCCCGGGCGGCCGAAATGCAGCACGTTCGGCGGCTCGTGGAACGCCCGGCCAAGCCCGTGGCCGCAGAACTCGCGCACCACGCTGAAGCGCTGGCGTTCGACGAAGGACTGGATGGCGTGGCCGAGATCGCCGAGCGTCGCCCCCGGGCGGATCGTCGCGATGCCGCGCATCATCGCCTCGTGGGTGACATCCATCAGCCGCTGCGCCTTCACCGACGGCTTGCCGGCGACGTACATGCGCGAGGAATCGCCGTGCCAGCCGTCCAGCACCACGGTGACGTCGATGTTGAGGATGTCGCCCTCCTCCAGGCGCCGCGGCGAGGGGATGCCGTGGCAGACGACGTGGTTGACCGAGGTGCAGATCGACTTCGGGAAGCCGCGATAGCCGAGCGGGGCCGGCACGGCGCCGTGGGCGAGGATGAAGTCGTGGCAGAGCCGGTCGAGCTCCTCGGTCGTCACTCCCGGCTTCACGTGCGGCGTGATCATGTCGAGCGTCGCCGCGGCGAGCCGGCCGGCGCGGCGCATGCAGGCGAAGTCCTCGGGGCCGTAGAGGATGATCCGCCGCGCGTCGCCCGTCTCCGCGTCACGTCGATCGGCGCGACGGGTGGCATCGCCGGGCCGGGCCTCGGTGTCGCGGTCGAGCTGGGTCATGGGGGGGTGCCTGTCCATCGTCCCGCCCTAGCGCGGCGGGCCGGGCGGTGCAAGCGCGCCCGGCCCGGCCGCCTCGCCCGCGCCCTGCTCGGCCGTGCCCAGGGCCTGCGCC